>JAJYPQ010000406.1 GCA_021795255.1 Pseudomonadota bacterium | reverse complement strand
GGTCGGCATGACAGGTGACGGCGTAAACGACGCGCCGGCCTTAAAGCAGGCAGAGGTCGGGATCGCGGTATCGACGGCGACGGATGTGGCCAAGGCCGCCGCCAGCATGGTGCTGACGGATTCGGGGCTCAAAGGTGTCGTGGAAGCGGTAAAAACCGGGCGACGGGTCTACCAGCGACTTTTGACATATACACTGAACAAGATCGTCAAGACGATCCAGGTCGCGGTCTTTCTGAGCATCGGGCTCATCGTCTTTCGGCAGTTTGTCGTAACGCCGCTTTTGGTGTTGTTGCTGCTGTTTGCCAATGACTTTGTGACGATGTCGATCGCGAACGACAACGTACGTGTCTCGCCGCAACCGGACATCTGGAACGTCAGGGTCCTCATAAAGACTGCGGTCATTATCGCGATCGCTTGGCTTGTCTATATATTCGCGGTCTTTCTGGTCGGCAAAGATGTGCTGGCACTGCCGATCGCGAACCTCCAGACCTTGAGCTTTTTGGGTCTTGTCTTCTCGGGACTCGCCAACGTGTTTCTGGTGCGCGAACGCTCATACTTTTGGTCCTCGCGACCCGGTAAATATCTTTTGATCGCCAGTGGATCCGATATCGTACTGATCTCGCTGTTCGCGCACTTTGGGGTCTTAATGGCCCCTATACCGTGGTCGTACATAGGCGCACTGCTGGCATTTACCTTCGCCTATATCGTGCTGCTCGACCTAATAAAGGTCCCCCTACTACACGACGACAGGACCCCCAAAGGGAACATCGCGGCCTGATTTTACCAAGCGCCTTGAAGGCCGCGCGCGGGCGAACCTAGAGGATATAGCGGGCCAGGTCTTCGTTACCAACCAAGGCCTCGAGGTGCTTATCGACATAAGCCCCATCAACCGACAGCGAAGCCCCGCTCTTGTCCGGGGCTTCGTATGAAAGGGTCTCCAGAAGGCGCTCCATGACGGTATGGAGCCTTCGGGCGCCAATATTTTCGGTCCGCTCGTTGACCTGAAAGGCAAGCTCCGCAATGCGCCGTATGCCATCCGGCGTAAAGCTGAGCACGAACCCTTCGGTTGCCAAAAGCGCCGCATATTGGACGGTCAATGAGGCATGAGTGTCTTTGAGTATGTGCTCGAAATCGTCGGCGGTGAGGGCGTCGAGCTCCACCCGAATGGGGAGACGACCCTGCAGTTCGGGGATCAAATCGGACGGCCGCGCCACATGAAAGGCGCCGGAGGCGATAAAAAGAATATGATCGGTGCGCACCATTCCATATTTGGTCGATACCGTCGACCCCTCGACAAGCGGCAACAAATCCCGCTGGACGCCTTCCCGGGAGACTTGTGGACCCTGACTTTCGGAACGGCCCACGATCTTATCGATCTCGTCGATAAAGACAATGCCGTGCTGCTCGACGCGGTCGACCGCCCGGGCCTTAAGGTCCTCCTCGTTGACTAAGCGCGCAGCCTCCTCTTCCGTCAGTAACTTCATAGCTTCGCGCACCCGAACCTTGCGGAGCTTGGGGTGCTTGTTGCCGAGATTCTGGAACATCCCTTGGAGTTGGCTTGTCATCTCCTCCATGCCCGGAGGCGCAAAGATCTCAATGCCGGCGGGGACCGGATGAAGCTCGATCTCGATCTCCGTTTCATTCAACTCGCCGGCTCGTAATCTCTGGCGAAAGCGTTGTCGGGCCGCTCCGCCCTCGTGGTCCGCGTCCGACCGGCCCATCGTGTAGGCGCTGTCGCGTGCCCGCGGGACCAACACATCGAGCACTCGTTCCTCGGCAGCGTCCTCGGCCTGGTTGCGCACGCGTTCGACCTCTTGGGACCGTATCATCTTGACCGCGATTTCGACGAGGTCGCGAACGATCGAGTCCACATCCCGACCCACATAACCGACCTCGGTGAACTTGGTCGCCTCGACCTTCAAAAACGGGGCCTGGGCAAGCCGCGCAAGGCGGCGCGCGATCTCGGTCTTGCCGCAACCTGTCGGACCGATCATGAGAATGTTTTTGGGCGTGATTTCGCTGCGTAAATCCAAGTCTTGAACCTGCGCTCGCCGCCAACGATTACGCAGCGCGATCGCGACCGCGCGCTTGGCCGCCCCCTGGCCGACGATATGTTTGTCGAGTTCTTGTACGATTTCCCGCGGCGTCATATCCGACATCAGGGCGTCCCCAGCTCTTCAATGCAGAGATTGTGGTTGGTGTAAAGGCAAATATCGCCGGCGATGTGGAGCGATTTCTCGACCACCTCGCGCGCCGACAATGAAGTATGGGCCAAAAGGGCGCGGGCCGCGGCCTGGGCATAAGGCCCCCCCGAGCCAATCGCGATCAGGCCTTCCTCCGGCTCAATGACGTCGCCATTGCCGGTAAGGATCAAAGACGCTGTTTTGTCAGCTACTGCAAGCAGGGCCTCCAAGCGCCGCAGAAGCCGATCAGTGCGCCAATCTTTGGCTAATTCCACCGCCGCCCGCGTCAGATGGCCCTGATGCTTTTCGAGTTTGGCCTCAAAACGCTCGAACAAGGTGAAGGCATCGGCCGTTCCGCCGGCGAAACCAGCCACAATATTGTCCTTGTATAATCTGCGCACCTTGCGGGCGTTGGCCTTCATGATGGTATGACCCATGGTGACTTGCCCATCGCCGCCGATGACGACTGCGCCGTTGCGTCGGACGGACAGAATGGTAGTTCCGTGAAATTGTTCCAACCGCGCCCCCTCATATGGCTCCAAACCGTAATGTGGTGACGCGAATCGGTAAAGACAAGCCTTGGACGAGAGATCAAGCCAGGCCACACCCTTGGTTTCGGCGGTGCCGCTTGAGCAGGGAACGCGCAATGCCGTGGTGAATCTTGAGTCCGCTTGCGCCCATGAGCCTAAGCAGCCGACGGGGCCGCACGCCTTAAGGAACGGTCCAAACCAGCGCGAGATGCCTCTTGTTGTCAGGCACAGCCCCTGAGAGAGGTGTTGCTACCGAAGCACGGGGCGCGATCTTTAACGCGGTTTGCGGCGCGCGCGGGGGTGGGCGGTATCGTAGACGCGAGCGAGCTGCTGGAAATCGAGATGGGTGTAGATCTGGGTCGTGGTCAAATGAGCATGCCCAAGTAACTCCTGAACCGCCCGCAAATCTTGGCTCGACTGGAGAATGTGGCTGGCAAATGAATGCCGCAGCATATGCGGGTGCAGCGGAACGGGGAGGCCGCGGTTTCTTGCGAAGACGGCGAGCCGCTTTTGGATGGCGCGGGCCCCCAGGGGACGGCCGCCACGCCCGGTAAAGACTGGACCCAAAGGGTCCCCTTCCGAGCGCAAAGGGAGCCATGCCTTCAGCGCGGCCGAAGCGGCCCGTCCGATAGGGACAAGCCGCTCGCGCTTACCCTTGCCGGTTACGCGCACCAAACCCTCGGCCAAATCAAGCTCGGTGAGACGGAGACCAACAAGCTCGGAAAGACGTAGGCCCGCCCCATATAAAAGCTCCACCAGCGCTAGGTCCCGTATCTCGAGTGGGGTGGTCGGTTGGTCGCGCAAAAGACCCTGCAGTTGATCGACGCTGAGATCGGTCGGCAAGCGCTTGGGGGAACGCGGGGCCTTGATGCCGCGAAATGGGTTGGTCGCGAGCCCGAGTTCCCGATACAGAGTGCGGGCCGCGGCTAAGGATCGTGCAATACTTCGGCCTTGGTGCCCGCTGCGATGCAATGTCGAGACAAAGCGCCGGGCCATGTCCGGCGTCATCTCTTCGAGCACAAGACAGGACTCGGACACGGCGTAGGCTGCTAGGCGCTCGAGATCGATCCGATACGCGCTGAGCGTATGGGACGAATAACGGCGCTCGAACCGGAGCCTTGCGATACAGTCTTCTATCGCCTGAGACCACGCACAAGCACCCATGTGATACGCCCCTTAGCGGTTCAATTGGCGGGCGGCAGCACGCATCAAAAGCTCGCCCAACCGGCTCAAGTAAACGGTGCCGACCCCAACCGGGAAACGCTGGGGATCATGGCTCCCTAAGAGCAAAACCCCGCTACGGGCGGGATCGCGCAAGGGCACAAGGGCCACAGAGCCGATCTCGGACTCCTGCGCACCCAATAAACCACGCGCCTCCCCCAACACCGGCTTAGGTCCGCACAGAGGCCTGTCATGGGTCAGCGTCAAGGCCAAACGAAGGCGTTGGTCGTCGGGGGCCACGAACTCGGGGCGACCCCCGAGCGGACCGCCGTCTACCCCCAAGACTATGACGACGACATCGAGTTGCAACTCATGGCGCCCGAGATCGTAAACGCACCCAAATACATCGTCGAGCGTTAAGGCGTCGATTAAGGCCACAGCCAGTCGGTGCAGCTTTTCGGCTAGGGCGTCGTTAT
>JAJYPQ010000405.1 GCA_021795255.1 Pseudomonadota bacterium | reverse complement strand
GTTAGTCGCGCGCCCTGCGCCGATCTTACACCGCCTCTGAGGTTTTTGCCCCAACGCCGTTTGCCGCCAACGGTGGGCCTGCCTTTACGGGAGGCGGCTTGGCCTCGCCTTGGGCCCCGCAGCGGACTGCACGATGGCCGCGAAGATCGGGTCGAGAGTGTGCGCCAAGCGGTTGAGCGCCAGATTGCGGTAGGGGGCAAAGACCGCGCTGGGCGTGCGATAGGTGATGTCGGCCGTGCCTTGGCGATTGGCGGTGACATAGATCCGTAAGGGCGCCTCGATGCCGGCGGCCACACTGTCTTTGAGCATGGTGACGGCGAAGTCGTTGCGAAACACCATGATGACCGCGTTCCCCGGGATGGTGACGCCCCGGGCGGCCGCCCCGCGGCTTGCGCTGGCGCGGGCGACGACCATCATGTGATGGGCCTTGACCGCGGCGATCAGTCGCTTGAGGAGCACCGGATAGCGGTAGGGCGTCCAGTCGGTGTGCGTGCCCGGATAACCCGTGGCGGCCTGGGCCACGAGGGCGGTCGCGGTGAGCGAAAGGCCGATGAGGGCGGGAACAAGGCGGCGCGAGAGGCGCCGATTGATGTGGGTGGTGCCATTCGGCATAAAGAGATCCCCTGATGTTTTGGGTTGTGTGGGTGGTGGCGCCGCGTGTGGCCGGCTGCCGTGGTCTTGCATGCGCCGGACGGATCGCGATCAGGCGCCCGTCCTTGGGATTTCAGGCACCCCCATCCCAGCGGGGGTCGGAGGCTTAGTCGCTTAAGAAGGCGCGGACCTTACGGACAGGCCATCAGGGCGCCTTCAAGCCCGGCCTGCCGGCCACGAGGTCTTAGGCGGGCGTGTCGGGGGCGGGCGTGTCGGGGCGCGATGCCTTCTGTCCGGTTCTGCGCATGGTAAGACCCACCCCCATAAGCACCAAAGCCCCGGCGATCGCAAGCCGCGCGGTTACAGGCTCCCCGAGGAGCATCCAGCCCCCGAAGCCTACGATCACGGGTACGGAAAGTTGCACGGTGGCCGCAAACACCGTGCGCAGTTTGGGGAGCAGCGCATACCAGAGGAGATAGATGGGGGCCGAGGTTATGGCGCCCGAGATGAGCGCCTCGAGCACTCCGGGCAGGTGCGGCGTCGTCTGCGGTCCGCCACGCATGCCGAGACGTAAAGCCGCAAGACCGATGGCGAGCAAGGCGGCATAGACGAAATTGCTTGTGGTGTGCGCGAGAGGATCGCGGACCCCGCGTCCGCCCACCGAGTAGAGGCCCCAGGCCGCGCCCGCGGCGAGCATGCCGACGACCGCCCACGGTGCCGGGCGATGGAGTTGCAAGGCCACCAGGATATAGAGACCGGCGAGCGCCAGCAGGCCGCCCACTATGTGGCTTGCCGTCGGCCGCTCGCCGCCTGCCAGGGCCCCCGTGAACATCGTCAGTTGCACCGCGAAAAAAAGCAGCAGCGCGCCCATCGCCGCGCCCAGCACGACATAGGTGTAGGAGAACGCGGCGGCGTAGAGGAATAACCAGAAAGCGTTGGCCTGCGGACGTTGAAGTGGGACGCGACGGATCGCAGACCACACCGCAAGCACGAGTGCGCCGCCGACAAGCCGTATGAGAGTAAAGAGTGTGGGGCCGATTGCGGGACCGGCCAGGCCCGCGCGCGCGAGCAGGCTGTTGGCGGCCATGCCGACCAAGACCACAAGGGTCATGCCCGCTAGGGGGAGATTGCGTTTGAGATCCATGCGGCCTTTGGCAAAACCGTTTGCGAATACCGATCATAACGCCAAACCCGCTTTGCAAACATCACGACCACCCCGGGACGCCCCGCACAGGGCTTGGGACCGGACGAATCGACATCGGAAAGCGTACGGCCTCCGTGATGGCAGATCTTGTCTTCGCGGGATCCTCGGCTTGACGCCGTGCCGCGGTAAGCCTCAAGGGCGCCGGGCTGCGCGGCACATAGGCCGCCTCGCGCCACCCGAGAAAACCGTCAGGGACGAGGCCTTGGGGCTTAAAGCCCCGCGACTTACAAAACCCTGCCCGATCGCCTGAATATTTTTAGAGTGGTGGCGCGGCCTATCCTGAGTCGAAATGGTCACGCCCGACACGCGGCATACCTTTTTGTCCCATGCCACACATCGATGGGGTCTGTCCGCGCGTAAGCGCAATGATCGCCCGGCGACCTGTCTGCCATCGTCCCTTGCGGTCACCAATTTGGTGACCGCAGTCACCACCCTGGTGATGCAACCGGTCGACGTTACGCAAAAAATCGTCGGGAATTCAAAGTGGTGCGGCGATGGTCCGTCTCTTGCTTCTGGCTTGCCACTACAATCGTATCCGGTAACCACCCTTGGGGGGATGAACGTTATGGGGATCAAGAAATCCATGTTGCACCGTAAAGTGTTGGCGGCGCTCTGCCTTAGCGTGATCTCGGGAGCGGCGATGGCGGCCCTGCCAGGTCCCATGGTCAGCGCGCATTGGCTCAAGACGCATAGCCAAGATAAGCGGCTTGTCATCCTCGACCTGCGCTCGCCCAAGGCCTATGCCGCGGGCCACATCCCTGGGGCCATATCGGCGCCTTATTTTCATTGGCGCATGATGATCCGTGGCGTCAACCGCATGCTCCCGCCGATCCCCGTCATCCAGGCCTATCTTCGGTCCGTGGGTGTCAACAACAATTCCGAAGTCGTTGTCTATAACGACATCGCCACCCCCATGGGGCTTGGCCTGGGCGGTGAGACGCGCGCGTTCTGGACGCTGAAGGTCTTGGGCCACAACAGCGAGGCGATCTTAAACGGCGGATTCGAGGGCTGGCAGAAGAGTCACGGCGCCTTGACGAGGACGGTGCGGCGCGCGCACGGCGATTTCACGGCCCACTATCAGCCGCAGATCTATGCGACCCTGCAGCAGGTGCGGGCCGACCTCCATACCCATGTGGTGTTGGTCGACAACCGCCCGATGCATCAGATCGTGGGTCTCACCAAGGCCCCGTTTGTGGCGCGCTACGGCCACATCCCGGGGGCCGTCCCTTATCCTGTCACCTGGATGGTCGGGCGCAATGGCAATCTGTTGCCTAAGGCCAAGCTCGAGGCCCTGGCGCGGGTGGCCGGTTTTCCCGAGAACCATAACGCGCCGATGGTGACCTATTGCAACACCGGGCACTGGGCGAGCATCGGCTGGTTCGTGGTGACCCAGGAACTCGGCTACAAGAATGTGCGCCTCTACGATGGCTCCATGACGCAATGGGCCTATCACCACGGCGATCCGGTGGCGGTCGGATTCGTCAATTAGGGCGACGGCGTTTGGTGGGATTCTTTGGGACTCCTGACGGACGTCTGGACCGCGATGGTGTCGGTAGGGGCCTCAGTGGGCCCTACCGACCCCGATCCCGCAAGGTCTGCGGGTGTGGCCCCAAAGCCCGCCCCGTGCCACACGAAAACGGCGCACCCAAAGGTCCGCGCGCCCGGAGAAAGGCCGTCCCCTGCACGATCAGGCAGGAGGTTTTTTGACAAATAAGGTTGCACGCCGCGTGGACTTGTTGTACAAGCTGTACCGTGAGATGCGTGGCATGACGGGCCGTTCGAGTGAAGTGGAACGAACGCCGTCTTTCTAAGGAACGCGCAGGAAGTGGGTGGGGCTGGATAGTCTATAAGAACAAGAACATATAATAATAGTCTTTAAGTTTAAGACGACGACGAGGAGGACGGTAATGAACCCGCGTACTAGACGCTTGCTTTTGTCTACGATAACCACCGTAAGCCTGCTGACGCTTTCGGCGTGCCATCACAAGGCCGCGACCCCAAGCCCCTCTCCAAGCACCACGAGTGCCGCACCGAGCACCCCGCCCGCGAGTGGCGCGGCCTCAGGGACGGCAAGCAGCATGGGAAGCAGCGGAGGGCATCAGGCATCCGGCACGAAGAAGGGATCGATGGCCAATGCCTGCGGGGCATCGAAGGGTTCGTAAGGGAAAGGGACGGAAAGATTTCATAAGCGATGATCTGGCAAAACCATAAAAGGAACCGGAGGAGACGTAATGAAGAAGCCTAATAAGAAGCGGACCTGGTTGGCGCGAGCCTTAGGGGCGGGGGCGATGCTGACGACCTCGGCCGTCGCGTGCGCGGGCTTGCTGCCCTCGATGAATGAAAAGCCCATGACGGCCTGGGCCATGGTGTATGGCACGGAAAAGCCCCAGCAGAAGCCCACGGCGCTGCTCTTTGGTGTCGTGCAGCCGGGGTATTCGTATATACAGGCCAGTCCGCCGAAATCCACGACCGTGACGGGCAACGGGGCGTTCAAGTTCTACCGCCTGCGTCCCGGCATCCGCGGGTCCCTCGGGCCGAATATCGATTACTACTTC
>JAJYPQ010000404.1 GCA_021795255.1 Pseudomonadota bacterium | reverse complement strand
GACCTTCTTCTTGGGCGAAGCTTTCTTGACCGCCGCCTTCTTCTTCGGGGCGGCCTTCTTCTTTGCCGCCGCTTTCTTGACCGGGGCCGCACTTTGCGGGGCGGTCTCATGGCGCGCGGGGCTTGCCGCCTGCGCCTTGACGGGGGCGCCCTTTGGTTTAGCGGGGGCCGGTGCCGTCATGGCCGGCCGCAGCGTGGCCAGAGGGTGGATATGGCCCTCGATGATCGCCACGACCGTTCGGAAAATCTCCTGGACATCGCCCTCGCCGACGACCCGGCGAAGCTTGTTCTGGCTCTTGTAGTAGGTGATAAGCGGCGCGGTATGCTGCTCGTAGATCTCGAGACGCTTGCGTATCGTCTCCTCGTTGTCGTCGGATCGCTGTTGCAGCTCCCCTCCGCACTTATCGCAGCGCCCCGGTATCTTGGGCGGCTGAAAATAGACGTTATACATCTGGCCGCATTTGGCGCAGGTGCGTCGCCCCGTCAGGCGCTTTAACAGGATCTCGGTGTTGACGTCGACAAGCAGCGCAAGCTGCAGCGGCTGCCCTAGGCGAGCGAGCAGTGAGTCGAGGGCCTGCGCCTGAGGGTTGCTGCGCGGAAAGCCGTCTAGGATAAAGCCGTTTTTGGCGTCGGGTTGGCTTAATCTGTCTTGGATCATCCCGAGCACGATCTCATCGCTTACGAGCTGGCCTTGGTCCATGGCCGCCTTGGCCCGTTTACCAAGTTCAGTCCCGGCCGTGACGGCCGCCCTGAGGAGGTCGCCCGTGGAGATTTGGGGGATCTTGTACTTTTCGACCAGCAGTTTTGATTGCGTCCCTTTTCCGGAGCCCGGCGCTCCCAATAGCACGATTCGCATGGTTGTCTCGCTTTGGTTTTGAATTAACCTAGTGGAGGTGTTTTATATGTTTTCCCTGAGCAGGGCCGTCCCATATCGTAAGCTACCCGCTGCATCTCTTGACGTCAATGTTTTTGGCGGATGAAGATGAGGGGTAAAAAAAATCTGCGACGCATCCTGTATTACGGACGCTTTTGCGCTACGCTTACGACATTTTGCGGGGCCCCCGCAGGGCCTCGCCTCCGGAGAGGCGCTCTCGATGTCGGGAATACCGGACTTTAATGATACTGAGCTCTGGCTGGCTCGTTCCGTGCTGACGGAACGGTACGGCAAGGCGGTGGCGCCGGAGCTCGCCGACAGTGAGCTGCGGCTCGACCCCGAGTCGACGGTTTTGACGGCTTGCCCCACCCTCTTCTGGTCCGAACGGGCCGCCAATTTCGTCGTTTTCAAGATCGGTGAGGGTCGCTACCGGTGCCAGTTTTTTTACGGTCCCAATGAACAATACGGGACCGGCCGGGATTCCTATGACGACATCGCCGAGTGCGTCACCCATGTGCTGCAGCTGCAGGCCGACCACGAAAGCCGCGAGGGTTTTGCGCCTCGCCCAAACGCAAGAGACCGAACTTAAAGCCCTTTTTCTTATCTATTCAGTCCTAGGAGCGCAAAGAAAGTCATGGCAAAGCCCAAGAACGCGTTTTATGCCCAGTCAGGTGGTGTAACCGCCGTCATCAACGCCTCCGCCTGCGGGGTCATAGAGACGGCGCGCCGGTATAAAGCGAAGATTGGCAAGGTCTATGCTGGCCGCAACGGGATCATAGGGGCCCTCACCGAGGACCTGATCGATACCAGCAAGGAGTCCGTGGCGGCCATACGCGCCCTGCGCCACACCCCGGCCGGGGCCTTCGGGTCATGCCGCTACAAGCTGAAGGGTCTCGAGGAGAACAAGGCCCAGTACGAGCGGCTTATCGATGTGTTCCGAGCCCACGATATCGGGTACTTCTTCTACAACGGCGGCGGCGACTCCCAGGATACCGCGCACAAGGTCTCCCAGATCGGGGAGCGCTTGGGCTATCCGATCGTGTGCGTCGGGGTGCCAAAGACCGTGGACAACGACCTACCGTTCACGGATTGCTCCCCGGGGTTCGGGTCGGTGGCCAAGTATGTGGCCGTATCGATCCGCGAGGCGGGGTTCGATGTCGCCAGCATGGCCAAGACGTCGACCAAGATCTTTGTGATGGAGGTCATGGGGCGGCATGCCGGATGGATCGCGGCGGCGGGAGGACTGGCCGCCGAGAAGGCCGGAGATGCCCCGCACATCATCCTGTTCCCCGAGCGCGTATTCGACGAGACGGCGTTTCTCGCGCGCGTCGACCAGGCCGTCAAGGCCTACGGCTATTGCGCCATCGTGGTTTCCGAAGGGGTGAAGGGCAAAGACGGGAAATTCCTGGCCGAGAGCGGCCTTAAGGACGCGTTCGGCCACGCGCAACTGGGGGGCGTGGCGCCGGTGGTGGCGCAGCTCATAAAGAACAAGCTTGGGTATAAGTACCATTGGGCGGTCGCCGATTATTTGCAGCGCGCCGCGCGCCACATCGCCTCCAAGACCGATGTCGAACAGGCCTATGCCTTGGGGAAGCGTGCCGTGGAGCTTGCCATAAAGGGACATAACGCGGTCATGCCCATTATCGTTCGTAAGGCCAATCGCCCGTACAAGTGGGAACTTGGGGTTGCGAACCTGGCGGATGTGGCCAATGTCGAAAAGAAGATGCCGGAAGATTATATTACCGAGGACGGCTTTGGCATCACTCGCAAGTGTCGTACCTACCTCGAGCCTTTGATCCAGGGAGAGGACTACCCGCCGTACAAAAACGGCCTGCCACAATATGTGCGGCTCAAGAATGTGGCCGTCAAAAAGAAGCTGGGCGGGGAATTCAAGGTCTAGCAATGACAATTGACAAAGCCCGCGAGCTTTTGCAGGTGCAAGCTAGCTTCGGGGGCTTTTACAACGGCAACGCCGCCAAGCTCATACTTTCGGAGGTCTTCCGCGAGCATGGGCAGGCGGCCGTCGATGCTCTGATCCGCGAGGTCGGATTGGATCATGTGTTTGGGTTTGAGTCAGGCACTCGGTTCGAGGGGGGGTTGGCGCTCAAGAAGTCAAAAGGTAAATAGGCGCCACCCCCGGGCATTACATATTATTTCAAGTTGTCATCCTAGGGGAGCCATAGCATGTCTGTCGATCTTGCGGTCGTGTTTGTTTGTGCCCTGTTAGCTCTGCTATACGGGGGGGTATCCATACTGTGGGTCATGAAGCAGCCGACCGGCACGGCGCGCATGGTGGAGATCGCGCACGCCATCCAGGAAGGGGCCCAGGCCTACCTGAATCGCCAGTACCGGACGATCGGACTGGTGGGTGTCGTCCTTTTCGTCCTGATCTTCGCTTTCTTGCAGCATCTCACGGCCATAGGCTTTGCGATCGGCGCCATTCTATCGGGGCTTGCCGGCTATATCGGCATGAACGTCTCGGTGCGTTCGAATGTACGAACCGCAGCCGCCGCCTCCAATGGCATTAACGCCGCCTTGCGCGTCGCCTTCCGCGGCGGTGCCATCACCGGTCTGTTGGTCGTAGGATTGGGCCTGCTGGGCGTGGCCGGTTATTTCGCCGTCTTGCTCGCGCTCACGCCCGCCACCCGCCACATCGATGTCTCGCCGCTCGTGGGGCTCGCTTTTGGCGGGTCGCTCATCTCCATCTTCGCCCGTCTAGGCGGCGGGATCTTCACCAAGGGTGCCGATGTCGGGGCCGACCTTGTCGGCAAGGTCGAGGCCGGCATACCGGAAGATGATCCGCGCAACCCCGCGGTTATCGCCGACAACGTCGGGGATAACGTGGGTGACTGCGCGGGCATGGCGGCGGACCTGTTCGAGACCTATGCCGTTACCGTCGTCGCCACCTTGCTGCTCGGCCATCTGGATTTCCCGGGTTTTCGCGGGGCCCTGATCTATCCGCTGGCCCTGGGGGCCGCCTCGATAGTCGCTTCGATCATCGGCACCTGGTTTGTGAGCGCGCGTGAAGGGGGCAAGATCATGAATGCCCTGTACCGCGGGCTGATCGTCACCGGGGTCATTGCCGCCGGGCTTTTTTATCCCGTCACGCGCTGGCTCATGCACGGCATCGCCGCTCACTCGGGGGCCGGCGTGCCGCTTACGGTCAACGACATCTACTATTCGGCCTTGACCGGGCTTTTGGTCACGGGTCTGCTCGTCGTCATCACCGAGTACTATACGGCGACGGAATACGGGCCGGTGCGCTATATCGCCCAGGCGTCCACCACGGGCCATGGCACGAACGTCATTGCCGGGCTTGCGGTGTCCATGAAGGCGACGGCCGCCCCGGTGCTGGTCATTTGTGGTGGCATAGGCCTTGCCTATCACCTGGCCGGACTCTATGGCATCGCGGTCGCCGCCAGCGCCATGCTGTCGCTTGCGGGCATGATCATAGCGCTTGACGCCTATGGCCCGATCACA
>JAJYPQ010000031.1 GCA_021795255.1 Pseudomonadota bacterium | reverse complement strand
ATGCGGTGGCGCCGATGAGGTGCCCGTTGCCGATGGCGATGCGCCGCACCGGGCCCGTGGGGAGCACCCGGATCTGACCGACATAGAGGGTCAGGCGATGAACAACGAGGCCGTGCGCCGCCAACGGCATCACAAGACTCGCGAGAAGGCCGACCACGCGCGTCTTCATGGGACCCCTGCCGTCACCGCGCCCGGCGTCTTACGGAGCAATGCTCGCAGGGTCGAAAGCGCCTTATCGGTCCGGGTGGCGACATGTGCGAGGGCCGCCGCGGGCCCGCTTGCAGGCGCGGTCTTCGAGAGCGGCTCGCCCACCGGTAGAATACGCACGCGATTCCCTTGTCCCCCGCCGACGATGTACTGGACACTCGCCCGCGTACCACCTACCGCCGCCCCCGGAAGGCCATAGAGGCTTGCCAGGGTCAGCCGCGGCAGTCCCGCGCCGGGCCGTTCATGCGCCGGGTCCAGCACCACGCGTAAGCCCCCCACGCGTTCGGCGAGCGTGAGTTCTCCGGCCTCGCGCGGGGTGACGGCAAGTGTGATGGTCCCGAAGTTGGCGCGGGAATAATCGTTTCTTCGTCGTGTTCCGTGCCGCGCGGTGGCGAGGCCGGTAGCGAGGACCCGCACGTGATGAAGGAGCGGAATCTCTTGATGATGTGCCAGGAACAGGATGGCCACCCGATCATCGGGGCGCAGGAGCCCGGCGATGGCGTTGACGGGATTGACCGTGATTGTGACGGCGCGCGTGCCTGCACGCAATTGCGCGGCGAAGTCACCCTTGCGTTCGGGTGTAAAGTCTCTTTTCATGAGGGGTTTGCCTGCGTAGACCGCTCGCGAAAGACGATGTCCATCGAGTCGCGGCCACTGCCCCAGGGTGACCGTTGAAGGATAGATGAGATCGGCGGGCACGGCGCGTGTGGCCATGTCCTGACTCGTGGCAAGCGCACCGGCCGGCAGGTTGCCGCGCGGAACGACCACCGTGATTCGTTTGCCCTGGTATCGGGCCTGCAGGCGCGCCGCCAGGACCTGTTCCCGGCGCTGCAGATAGTGGTTGACAGCGACTGCGGTAATCGTCGCGAACACGAGCGCGCCACCGAGCAGCAAGACCGTGCGCGGGATCCGGGGCAGACGGAAGAGGGGCGATTTCAGGGGCGGTCTCCAGGGTCAGGGTAAGGAAAGCGTGTAAGAGTAACGGGCATAAAACCCCTGCAGGGCGCGGGTGAGCTGCATGATCGGGGAGGCCTGCCCATTCCATGGCACGGTCAGCAGGATCACGCCGACGGCGAGTACAATGACGTACTCGGAGAGGCCCTGGCCGCGCTGCCTAATGGGAGACGAGCGCAATGAGTGCACTGGTAGTCCCTCCGGTAAATGGGGTAAAACTGAGATCTGCGACGGTACTGCCCTTCTGAAAAATCAGATCGCGGGTATCGTTTCCCCGGCGATTCATCTGGGCGGCCCACCCAAGCGCGGTCAGCGTGTGTTGATAGTAAAACGCGGCGTCCACGCCATAAGGGATGAGTGCGACGAGGGTCTGCGCCTGCTTGCCGTGATCTGCGCTTGCCAACGTGAGAAGCAGATGGCTGCCCGCGGGGAACGGGAAATTTACCGGCGATGTGCTGGCAGAGGCGGCCTGGCCCGGTTCACTCAAGCCCACAAAACCATAGGACCCGAGGCCGTGCGCCTTGAACTGGATGGTCTCGAAGCAGCCGCCCCGATAGCGGGCTATGACCTGCCAGTGTGCCACTGGATAGGCGATGGGATGCTGGCCGAAGGCGCGCCAGCGGCGCCAGTACCAATGTTGCAGGCCTTTGGCCGAAAGTGGGCTTGTAAACTGTAAGACCGCAAGTGGTAGGCCATCGACTGTCATGCGCGGGGCCACCCACGTCAGATGCATCCCGGTAGGCCATCCGGGCGAGGGGCACTCAATCGCCGCCGGATCGGCCATCGCGGTGCCCATGGCAAGGCCGACGCCGAGGCATCCGAGAAGAAGGGGGATGATCTTCATGGGGTGCCCCCACCGCCGTTACTGCTTTGCAGTCGGTCGGCCGGCAGTTCCTCGGGGTTTGCGGTCAGGGCTTGCCCCAGGTTGAGGGACCCGAGGTCGTTTACGCCGCCTGTCCTGAAGTCGCTCAAGACCGTCTTTAGAATCGGTTCGGGTCTCGGCAGTGCCGATTGGATCTGGGTGAGCATCGCCGACGGGCCGGCGGCGCTCCAGGCGTCGGTGAGCACTGTGTCGCTCGCTGTAAAGCGCAGGGTAAGGGTGTTGAGCGGGGGTGGATAGGTTACCGGGGCTGCTGTAGCCTGAACGGCGGCTGTCACTAGCCCCTGAAAATCCAGGGTCGGACCGCCCTCGCTCAGGGCGTGGGTCGGCTGCAAGAGGGTCTGCAGGGCCGAGTCCGCGACGTCCGGGCTCTTGGCGTTGGTAAGCGTGGTTTGAATGTCCGAGTACCGAGGCAGCAGGGCATGTCCCGCCTGGTCGACCCAGAGCGGATTGACGGTGTAGTCCGTGGCTTGCGGGGCCTCGCTATTGAGCGCTGCGGTCGGTGCGCCAAAAAACCGCAGCGCCGTGTAGCCACCGATGGTCGTGTTGCTCGCTTGGGTAACGGACGCCCCGTCGCGCTGGCCGCTCGCCGAAAACGCGGTTCGTTCGAACGCCGCATAGCGAGCGGCTTGCAGGGTCTGCGCCTTCAAGTCTATGTATTTCCCAAGAAGCGGGTAGAGTAGGAAGATCGGTACGAGTACGAAGAGTGCGGCAATCAGCGTCTCGACCAGGGCTTGACCTGCGCACGGATGGTGAACGGAAAAGGGCGCGGCCATCATCCGTGACCTGCGACCTGTGCGGCCACCGCCATTGCACGAACCGAGGCCGGGGTAGGCGCGAGGTGGGCCTCCCAGTACGGATTGAAGAGGTTGCCATAGACGATCTTGCCACCCAGACTGCGGCTCGCCTGCGGGCGCGCGAATTGGGCTTGCGCCGTGGCCATCGCCTCGACCTGGCCGCCCGCCTCAGTACCGGGGGTGGCAAGCGTGCCGCTTGCCACCCCTAACTGAGTCGTGGTCATGATGGTCGCCCGGGGACGATCGAGAACGATCGAAAGTGTCGGGGCCGCGAAATCGGCGGCCTGCGTATCACTCACATCCTCGTAGTTTGGCAAGCCGCTATAAGTGGCGATGCTGTTCCCGGCCCCTGCGTTGTTTTGCGTATCGGCGGCCTGCGTGTTGACGGAATAAGAACTCCCGTAGGAGGCCGAGCCCGTCGCCTCCCCAAAGTTGTCAGTTGTAGCCAGATCGGCGGTCTTACCCGCGCTTGCGGCGGCGTGACTTAGAGAGTTCGGCCAAAAGTAAAGCGGTGGGTTGGTCCAGATGGGGATCGGTATCGGGATCGGCACCCCAAAAACACTGATCCACCAGATCGCAAAGCCCGATACCGAGGAGACATCCATCGCGTTCCATGTCTTGAAGCCCGTCTTCCACTCCGTGCCCCCGCTATAACTATTCCAGATCACCGAAAAGGGCTGGTCGTTATAGGGAATCCATGAAGCAGGGTTTAGCAACGGGTATGGCGTCCATTCGTTGCCACCGCGGGCCTTTGAAAACCCGTCCAGACCCTGAGTTACGACCGTGGCCAAGCGCGTCTGGGCGGTCGTGGAGTTCCCGTAGGTCTGAGTAAAACCGCGCAGGTTTTGCACGGCATCGCCGATCAGGATCTTACCGGCCGTGCTGATTTGCGCGCGCGGGTCATTTGCCGTCATCACGCGCGCCAGCAGGCCTTGACCTGCCGCCCCCGCAGCCAAGTCCCCGAGCACCGCGTCGTGAAAACCGATCGCGCCCTTGCCGAGAAGCCCGGTGAGGGTGTTGGCGATATCGGCAATGGCGCCATCACTTGCGCGGTTGGCCTGGAAGGTAGCTTGAGAAAGACCTTTGTAATATGAAAGCCAGAGACCGTAGATCGAACGGACCTCCGAACGATTGACGACCCCTTGAATTTGGCTCGGAAGGTCATTGCCGCTCTGCTGGTTCCCGCACTGATCATTGTAGGTCAAGCAGTAGTAGCGTGCCCACGACCGCAGTCCCACCATCTGCGCGATGGCCACCTGATTTGCCACGATGGCCCGATTGGCATAGGCGGAAAAATTGTAGTCGCGCGCGACAAGCACCGCGCCGCTATAAGCGGTCGATTCGGCGGTATTCTGCAGGTGCATCTTGGTTAGCACCAGGCGACCGCTGTTATAGAGGACCAATCCCCCGGCCAGGACGGAGAGCAAAACGATCACCGCAAAGACCAGGGCTTGGCCGTCCTCGGACGCGCGCACGGCCTTGTACCCTTAACGCGTGCGCCTACTGCCCGGCGCTCGCGTTCGTGTACGAGGACAGGTTCTTGGTCTTACTTCCCTGGCTCTGTGCCTGCTGGGCCGCCGTTTGCGCCTGCGTTATCGCAGTACTCGCGCTTTGCCCTGCCACCTCTTCGCTCAAGCCCCCGATCTGACTGCGAATCGTCTTCCCGAAGAACGCAAATACGGCGATGGCGGCCACTGCGATCAGGGCGGTAATGATGAGATATTCCGTCATACCCTGCCCGCGTTGCCGATTCTTCATGATTCCATGCGGTTTCTGCATAATCATGCCTCCCATTATTTTTATAAAAACAAGGGCTTACGCCACTGTATTGTTTGCCCCTCCACAATTGCGGGCCGATTAGAGCATACAAAAACGCAAGAGGCAACGCGATTTGTCAATGGTGTCGGCAATCGGCAGATATCCAACGGCCCATAAGTGTCTCCCGGCTCACAAATACGCCCATGGGTGTATGAACCTGAGCCCGGACACGGCCCGAATAAGTTTTTCCATTTGCCCGTACAATCAATACCATGCGAAGGGTTGTAAGCGCGTTTTCTCCGTTTGGCATGGCTTGTCGGCAGGTCTCCTGGCCGCGCACGACATCCCCTCTGACGCTCCACGAGCCCATATGGCACGTCTGGCCGGGCTGATGCAACATCGGCGGGTGGGATCCCGTATAGCAAGCGGCATAGGCCGTATTAAGGTACGGGCTATGTACCGTAATGCGCCACCGGCCGTGAGCCAAAACCGCCGCGTGGGCCGACAGGCTTACCGCCACCACTACCATACCAATAGCGCGCATCTATCAATACCTCCATATATAAGGGTTCACACAAAGATTCCACGCAAAGACTGACAGCACGGATATGTAAGCGTCAAGTTTGTGCGCTCGCGCAATCATTGACGAGGTGGTGATGGTGGGCCAGAATGCCGTGAGATTCGTGATTGAACGAAGTAAAGCGCGAAAGTTTCGCTGAGCGCGCAAAAAAGGTGGCGCATGTTCCAGGTGCGAGTCGAAAGCAATAGTGGGGCACACGAGACGTGGCCGTGCTTGGCCCCGGAGTGCCGTGTCGGTAAGTCCGAGGAGAACCTGATCGTCCTGCAGGGCTGGATGGTGGCGGCGCATCATGCGACGATCTACCGGGAAGGGCTCGAATTGTTCGTGCGCGACGAGGGGACGCGCGGTGGAACCGTTGTGAACGGAGAGCGCTTGCGAGGGCCCTATGGGCCCTTGCGGAACACAGATGAGATCGGCATTGCGGGTTACCGGCTACGGGTGTATGAGGACCGCGCGGCCACCACGCCCGACGTTACCGTGGCGCAAGTCCCGGTGGCGGAAGGACCGCGCATCGATTTTGCCATTCTGCGATCGCTTCACGAACGCCTGATTGCACGCATGGATTTTCGGCGTATTGATACCGCACACATGGGCGATGTCGAGCTTCGGGCAAAGACGCGCGGACTTCTCGAAGAACTGCTGGCGGAAGATGAGGTCTTGCCGGGCGGCCATGAGCGCGCACTGTTGCTCGAGGCGGCGCTCAATGAGGTCGTCGGGCTTGGGCCAATCGAGGGGCTTTTGGAGGACGCGACAGTGAGCGAGGTCATGGTCAACCGCTTCGATGAAATTTTCATCGAGCGCAATGGCCGCCTGGAGTCCTCGCCAGTGGTATTTTCGAGTGAGCACGCGGTGCGATCCGTGATCGAGCGGATTGTGGCACCCTTGGGGCGGCGCATCGACGAATCGTCGCCGATGGTGGACGGACGACTTAAGGATGGATCGCGGGTTAATGCCGTGATCCCCCCGGTGGCACTGAAGGGTCCGAGCCTCACAATCCGCAAATTTTCCAAGGAACGCCTGACGGACGCGCACCTTATTCGCTTCGGGTCCGCAGACGAGCGCGTGCTCGCGTTTTTGCGGCTGGCAGTCGAGCAGAGGCGTAGTATTCTCATATCGGGGGGCACGGGTTCAGGCAAGACGACGCTTCTCAATATTTTGGCGGGTCATATCCCTTCCGATGAGCGGATTGTGACGATCGAGGATGCCGCGGAACTGCGTCTTTTCCAGCCCAATCTTGTGTCGCTGGAATCACGACCGGCCAACGCCGAAGGCAAGGGCGAGATAAATATCCGTGATCTCGTGCGCAACAGCCTTCGGATGCGCCCCGACAGGATCGTAGTAGGGGAATGCCGGGGAGGGGAGGCGCTAGACATGTTGCAGGCCATGAATACCGGCCATGACGGCTCGCTCACCACAGTCCATGCCAACACGCCGCGCGACGCCTTATCGCGACTTGAAGTCATGGTGCTTATGGCGGGCATGGATCTCCCGGTGGCCGCCATCCGCCAACAGATCTCGTCTGCGATCGACGTCATCGTCCAGCAGAGTCGATTGAGCGATGGAAGCCGAAAGATTACGCATGTGGTCGAGGTGACTGGCATGGAGAACCAGACCATTCAGATGCAGGAGATTTTTCGTTATCAACAGGCTGGCGTGCGAACCGACGGACGGGTCATGGGACGATTTGTAGCGAGCGGGCATGTGCCGGAATTCTATGAGGAGTTGGTGGAAAGAGGGCTTAGTGTGGACCGATCGATCTTTATGGACGACGGAGGAGTCGTGAGTTCATGACCGCTGTCACAACAATGACGTTATGATCACCGCGCTCATTTTGGCGTTCCTTGCGGCGGCGTTGGCGTTTTATGTGCTGCTCGAGAGCGTATTGCGTGGAGTGAAATGGCAGCAGGCGCGGGTCGAGGACGCGGCCCGGCACAGTCTTACGGATCTTTTTATTTTTATCGAGCCCCGGCAATTGGTCGTCGTAAACGCCTTGTTGTTCATTTTATTGCCGGGAGGATTATGGCTTTTCACCGGAAACCCCATACTGGCCTTTGTGGGGGCCGGGGTCGCTGTCGCCTTTCCGCGATTTCTGGTGCGTATTTTGCGTGAAAGGCGGTTGCGCGCCTTCGTGCGGCAGATGCCAGACGCGCTGCGCATGCTGGCCTCAAGCTTGCGTGCCGGGGCGGGTCTCAACGTGGCGCTGGAAGTGATTACCAAGGATCAGCCGCCACCGCTTGCGCAGGAGTTTGCCTTGTTGCTGCGCGAGCAGCGGATGGGTGTGAGCTTCGAGGAGGCCTTAGCACACTTGGAGAAACGACTGCCAGTGGAGGAGTTTCGTCTATTCACGGCTGGCCTTCGGATCGCGCGCTCGGTGGGCGGCAATCTAAGCGAGATACTGGAATCTTTGGCGCACACACTGACACGCAAGGCTGAGGTCGAGGGCAAGATCCGGTCACTGACGGCTCAAGGAAAGATTCAAGGACTTGTCATGACGCTATTGCCGGTACTGCTGATGTTTGTTCTCCGGGCCATGGAACCTAAGCCCATGGCGCTTTTATTCCACAGCCTGATTGGCTGGGTGGTTCTCGCCATAGTGGCCATTATGGAGGTTCTAGGTTACGTGTTTATCCGGAAAATTGTCACAATCGAGATATAGGTCATCGATGAGCGGGCAAGCGAGTATGGCAGTGATTCTGATGAGTGCGGGGGGCGCGCTGTCCGCGGGCCTTTTTGCGCTTGGATTGGCCGCTTTGTGGCGCGAGGTTCCCGTTGAGGATCGCACCTATCTCGATCCGCTAGCGCCCCGCGCGCGGCCCATATGGCCGCTTGTGCGACTGGTGGCTTACGTAGTGACCGCGCGGTTGCCGACGTCCTGGCTGGAACCCACCCACAAGCGCCTGCTGCGGGCCGGTGCGACTTACCTTGTGAGCGCGGAGGACTATCTGGCGCTACGCGTGTTGGCAGGCATGATCATGGGCCTTCTGGCGCTTTGGTCGGCGCATATTCTGCACGCCGAGGTCTGGGGGCCGGCCTGCGCGCTGACGGTCCTTGGCAGTCTGTTGCCGACGCTTTGGCTGCGCGAGCGCCGGCAACGGCGCAATCGCGAGATCGGGCGGTTGCTGCCTGTCTATCTCGATTATGTGACGCTCGCCGTCGAGGCCGGTCTCAATTTCGCGGGCGCCCTGGGACAGGCGGTGGACAAGGGCCCCCAGGGACCGATGCAGCGCGAGTTTCAGCTGGTGTTGCGCGATGTGAAGGCGGGTTTGCCGCGCGCGCAGGCACTCAAACGCATGGACGAGCGGCTCGATCTACCGGAGATAGCGGCTTTCGTTTCGGCCGTCAACCAGGCGGAGCGCACCGGCGCGGTGCTCGGCCGGGTATTGCGGGCCCAGGCGGAACGTAGCCGCATGGAACGGTTCCAGCGGGCCGAAAAGGCGGCTATGGAAGCCCCCGTGAAGTTGATTGCTCCGCTTGTGATCTTCATATTTCCGACCACTTTTCTCGTGATTGCGTTTCCCATCGCGATGATGTTTCTCCATTCGGGGGCGATATGAAAACGGCGGTCTTGCGGCGCGGTTTCCAAGCGCTTGGGCCGGTAAAGGTTGCGGATGGACCATGGAGCCGCGGCCTGGGGCTGGTGGGCCGCAAGATATGGGCACAAGACCAGGCGCTGCTGCTCATTCCCTGCAGGGCCATTCACACTTTCGGTATGCGTTTTGGGATCGATGTGGTCTTTGTTGACCGCCAGGGCGTGATCACCGCTCTTTATGCGCATATGGCGCCATGGCGATGGGTGCGCGAAAAGAATGCTTATGCCACGCTCGAATGGGTGGCGGGCGCAATCCACCGTCACAGGCTTAAAGTGGGTGAGCAGCTGGTTTGGAGCGACTCGTGAGTGGGCAAAGAGCGGCCGCTGTCGCTGGAGCGAGGCGGGCGGGCGTAGCCGCAGCCTATCTCTTGCTCAGTGCCTGCAGTCCACCGCGCTTGCTATGGTCAGAGCGGCGCGCGGCCCAGGCCTATCACGACGCCCGGCTACGGGTCGCGGCACGTCGCTACGCAGACCTTGTTCACGCGGCGCCTCGCAATGCGCTTTTCTGGGCGCGCCTTGGTAATTGCGAGGCGCTTCTCAAGGACACCCAGGCGGCGGCGAAGGCCTATACCCGCGCCCTTGCCTTGCGACCCAATCTGATGATGGTGCGCTACAACCTCGCGCGCGTTCGTCTTCAAGAGGCATATGCGATATTGTCGAACATCGGAAGAAGGCCAAAAAGCGAAACGGACCTTGGCGCGCGTGCGCGGGCTTTGCGGCATGGGATTGCGGCGCTGCTTGCGGCCCGCGGGCTCGGGCAGAGCACCAAGTCCGTGACGGGGCGCAGGTCGCCCCCGGTTGTTTCCATTATTCGTCGCGGGAAGGACCCCTCATGATTAAGCGTATGACACCCTATAAGATTCCCCGTGTGACCCGAAGGGGCGGCCTTGCGCTCGTGATGCTCGGGGTCTCGCCGCTGGCGGTGGCGGCCCATGGCTTTCGTCCTGGATTGTGGATGGTGACGAGTGTCTCCATGGGGGCCATTCGGGCGACCAGCCGAGGTCCGACGTGCCTGCGTCACTTCAGCCGCGGCGCCCACACGATCGCGACACTTGGGCCGCATATGCCGCTTTCCGGTCCCATGGAGATTCACGTCACCCATACCGCGTTGGGGACGAAGGTGACGTGGCACGACCGGATGCGTCAGGGTTCGGCCGTGATCATGGATCACGGCTGGTATCAATTCCACGCAAAAGGGTCCATGTATGTCATGCAGGGAGGGTGGACCCGCGAAGATCTCGTCGATGGACGAGGGTCCACGATACGTGAGGTGCTGCATGGCCATTGGATAGGCGCAAGCTGTCCGGCCGTTTTGCCGGCACCCGTGATGGTATCGCCGACCCTGCAGAAGATTAATGCCGAGGACGCGAAGCTGCAGGCCGCGATCAATCGCGAGCAGGCCACGCTGAAAGCCCTGAAAAAAGCGGGCGAGGTCCCATAAAAATGGGCACGCGGAGATGCCCTAGGCGCGGCCGCCCATGTTCATGCGCTCTGAGAAAAGCCGGGCGCCGGTCAGTCCGGCACATGTTTTTGTCGTGCGCAAGACCGAGCAGTCAGGCGTGGAACACAAAGACATGGGAGTGATGGCTGCATGGGTGCGGCACGGCGCGCCATGGACGGCGGCGTGGTGCCTTACGCTGTGGATCGCGACCGGTGCTGTGGCTAGTGCGTGGCGTCTGCCGGAACTGTTCCGTCATGCGCCACATACGCCGCAGGGCCAGGCCTACCTGCGTGCGGCGTGGCGCGTTTTTCGGAAAAGCCCGGCGGTGCGCCAAGGCCCCGCACGGGCCCCAGTTATGGTTCAGATCCTCTTTGATCCGGATTGCCCCTTTTGTCATGCCCTGTGGATCAGGATGCAACCCTATCGCCATAGTCTGCTCGGTATCCGCTGGGTGCCGCTCGCCTTGGTGCGCCCGTCAACCCTAGGAAAGGCCGCAGCGATTGTGACCGCCCCTCATCCCCTGGAGGCGCTGGCCTTCGACGAACGGCACTTCAATATTGCGCGGCGCTCGGGAGGAATTTTGCCGCTCTATCGCGTGCCGCCGGCCCTGCGGCACGCGATCTATCGTAATACGCGCCGGCTTACGCGACTCGATTCACTTGTGCCCACGTTACTCTACCGTGATGGGCGACATATAGGAATCCTGGCCGGTGTGCCTAAGGCCTCACGGTTGGCCGCGCTCATGCGCAGGCTTTCTGTGCTGTCTGCGGCGCGCATGCGGCAGGGAAGGGCGGGGTGATCGCAGGGGGTGCGGCTTGCGCGATGGGCGAGCCGGGCGATGACCCGGATGTAAAGTCCGATCATGCGGCGGATAAGCCACGATGTTCGGATGGGTCCCGCAGCGCGACGGTGTCCTGGGATGGCCAGGATGCAACACAGGTCTTGTGGCGGTCGCGATGCCAAGGACTGAAGGCTTCTTGGTGTTCGGCAGGGGGTGGACGGCAATGCGGGGCTGCGGGAGTTTTCCGCGTGGGCCGCGGGGCGACAACGGAGGAGCTTGGGTCCGACCATGCCGGGAGGGGGTGTGTGTCGTCGGCCTTACATCGTTACCGTTGCAAGACGCCGTGGGGCGCGGAATAAGGGAGGGAAGTGTCATGCCAAGATATCTCGGTGTCATCGTGATCGGACTATGCATCGCGGCCTTTGCGGGGCAGGTGGGGGCCTCGGTCCAAAATGCGCTCCTCTACAAGGCGGCGTGCCGCGGGAGCACGCACGCCTGGCTCACCCTGCGGCATCGCGCGAAGTCTCAACGTCCGTCCGCGGCCTTGTGGTATGGTCAATATCAAAAGACCGAGGGCCATTTCACACGGGCCTTCGTGTGGTTTCACAAGGCGGCAGAGGGCCGAAACGCTCTGGCCGCTCTCGAAGTGGCTCGGGCGTACGAAGCCGGGCGCGGCGTCTCCCTCAATAAAGTTCGGGGTAACGAGTGGCTGCGGCGCGCCGCCCGCGGCGGGGATGTCTATGCCGAGATGCTGTGCGCCGATCAGGATTATGAGGGCACTGATGGCTCCCAGAATATCTCACGTGCCGCGTTTTGGTATCGTAAGGCGGCCCACCAGGGTAACGCCGCGGCCCAGTACCAGTGGGGCCGGATGGAGCAGATGGTCTTTGGGGGGGCTGCGAACCGCCGCCGCGGTATTGTGTGGTGGCGCCGCGCCGCACGCCAAGGCGATACCGCAGCGCAATGGGCCCTTGCCGAGGCGTACGCGCATGGGATGGGTGTTTTGCGCAACACTAAAAAGAGCGTGCACTGGGACCGCCTCGCCGCGCACGCGGGTGTGGCTCTTGCCGAGACGCGCCTTGGTCTCGCTTATGCCTTCGGGCGTGGCGCGCGGCAGCGCCTGCGGCGGGCCGTTTTTTGGTACCGCCATGCAGCGTGGCTTGGGTCGGCGGAAGCGATGTACTATCTAGGGCGCGCGTATGCGACGGGGCGCGGCGTTACCCGAAACAGAGAATTATCCCGTTATTGGTACCAGCGCGCGGCCCGCCGGCATCTCGCGCGCGCGCAGTATGCGCTGGGCCGCGTATATGCCGCGGGAAAGGGTGTGGGGCAGAACCTCAAGGCCGCCGATCGTTGGTACCGCCGCGCGGCGCGGCATGGCTATGTGCCGGCGCAGTTGCGATTGGCGCGCGCCTACGAGGAAGGGAGCGGCGTCACCCAAAACGACCCGCGCGCCGTCTCTTGGTACCGGCGTGCCGCGTACGAGCGCAGCGCCAGGGGCGCCCTCAAGCTCGCCTCCGCCTATTGGCGGGGGCGTGGTATACCTTTGGATCGTGTGGAGGCCTATCGTTGGTACCTGATTGCGCGTCTTAATGCCCGCCCGCACAGCGCAAGCGCCGGTGAGGCGGCAAACCGCATGGCCTTTGCGCGCCTCATGTTACCTGCGTCCAAAATCGCGCGCGCCCAACATGTGGCCTGGGTCGCCGAGCGCAAGTGGCAGTAGTCTTCTCTCATGGAATTATCGGCGGGTGTTTGAAGCGCGACGCAATGGACGGCTCGGTTTTATCGCCCCACTTATCCACACGAAGGTCTTAAAGGATCCGTCTTCAAGGGTAGGTTCAAAGCATCACGCCGCGGGTTTTGTGAGGTGGCGCAGTAACGGAACTTTGATTTGGTCAAGGAGTAACGTATAGAGAACCGTGGCGATGAGTAGCCAGGACGTTGTAGCCAGCGATAAGGGCGCCATGAGCAAGCCTTTTTGTGCCAACAGGCTGACAAGCACGATGTCTGCGAGGCTGGCCCAAAGGAGGAAGGCTCCTGGACGCGAGCCCCAAATGTGACCGCGCTCACGAACAAGAAAGACATTGGCAAGACCGGAGAATACAAGCCCCAGGAAATCCAAGGTTTGCAGACTGGATAATGGCAGATTTATGGCGCGGCCCACGAGATAGACACAAAAAATATAGGCAAGCCATGCTATCGCCACGATAAGCGAAGAAAAGATGAGCGCACGAACATTCCATCGGTCCGGTGTCCGTGAGGGTCGCACATGGTCACTGGCCAATGACATCGTGATGAAGTCATTGGCAAACAAGAGTAAAAGGACAAGAAAAGGGGTGATAACAAAGCTGCGGAAAATGAGCAACCCAAGGCTTAAGAATAGCGCAACCTGGAAGGTCTTGACGATCTTGTTCAGTGTATATGTGAGCAGGCGCTGATAAACACGCCGACCCGTCTCAACGGCGTCGGCGACCCCGGAGAGTCCAGGGTTCGTGAGAACGAGGCTTGCGGCCGCTTTGGCGACATCGGTGGCGCTTTCCACCGCGATCCCTACCTCGGCCTGTTTCAGGGCGGGCGCGTCGTTTACACCATCTCCGGTCATACCGACGATCTTGTGCTGCCGTTGCAGGCCTTGTACGAGATGAAACTTGTCCTCGGGAAAAACCCCGGCATAGACGGCACAATCCTTACCGATCTCGGCGCGATCGCACACGGGACCCGTGAGACCAAGCGTCTTCGCGACCGTTTTTGCGGTGGCGACGTTGTCACCGGTCACCATGCGTACCCGTACTCCAAAACTCCGCAGGGTTCCCAAAGCCTGCAGAGCATCCGTGCGGATAGGGTCCGCCAGCGCCAATAGGCCAAGTAAATGAAGCTCTCCGGCAGGCCCTGCCGCCACCGCCAGAACCCGCGCGCCCTGGGACGCGAGATCTTGCGCCACCGATTCCCAGTCGCTTGCCTTGGCCAGCGCGGCAAGCACTTGAGGCGCGCCTTTCATGGCTTGCCACGAGGTGCCATCGACTTCAAATGTGGCCTCGGAACGTTTGGTGGCGGGATCGAAAGGCGTAAAGCGTAATCTTTGGGGCAGCGTCACCTTCTGCGCCTGTGCCGCCGCCAAAATGGTCAGATCGATGGGATCCTGGGTCGCGTCATCGCTGGCGATGGCCGCCATGGCCAAAAGCTGCGCGAGGGTCGCGTCGCCAAAGGGCTTGGTCGCCACCAAACTCAGCCGATTCTGAGTCAGCGTACCCGTCTTATCGCTGCAAAGATCGCTCATGGCAGCCGCTTCCTCAATGGCGGCCAGACGCGTCACAAGCACCCCCCGCTGTGCAAGACCCAAAGAGGCCATGGCTGTTGCGAGCGTAAAGGTGGCGGGAAGGGCG
Source organism: Pseudomonadota bacterium (assembly GCA_021795255.1). The sequence continues at coordinate 4,482 of JAJYPQ010000031.1, read as the reverse complement.
ACGGGTACGGAGGCCACAAAGAGGATGAGGGCAAAGGGCAGGATTTCCGCGAGCGGCATATGCGCGACGGTGGCGTAGATCAATATAGCCGCCACCAGAAAGCCATCCATGATCACAAGATAGCGGACTATGGCCAACACAAGCTCTTCCAGATGACTCTTGGATCCCGCGCCGCGTACCAATTCGGCGGTCTTGCCAAAATAGCTTTGCGCGCCCGTTGCCGTTATGGTGCCGCTCGCCTCCCCGCGACGAACAATGGAAGCGGAGTAGACCGCGGATGCAGCACTTCGATCGACGGGCATCGATTCACCCGTAAGCGCGGATTGATCCACCAGAATTTGCCCGTCTGTAAGTGTCATATCCGCCGGCACGATATCCCCGATACGGATATGAACCAAATCGCCTGGCACGATGTCGTGGGCTGGGATGCTGCGCCATTGCCCGTCGCGAAAAACGCGCGCCATGATGCGAAGGCGTTTTTTCAAGGCATCCAGGGCGTTTTGGGCTTTATGTTCCTGACGAAATCCGAGAATGGCGTTGAATACAAGCAATAAGCCGATGATGGCCGCTTCCGGCCGCTTGTCGAGGATAAGCTCGAGAGCCAGAGTAATCTCCAGCATCCATGGCACAGGGGCCCAGAATTTGCGAAGAAAGAGCAACCATATCCGCTGTTTTACTTCTATGACGGCATTGGGCCCGTATTGCGCCAAACGCCGCTGCGCCTCTGCCTCGGTCAGGCCCACATCTGCGCTCATATCATCTCCCGTTTGCACAACCGGCCGCGGGACGCAGCCGCGAATGGCGATCTTTACCTTCGTGGCCAGTCAGGCGGTTCACCACATACGCGCTTGTATTTTAGCTGATATCGCTTCCCCATGATGTAGCGGGGCGCGAGTTCCATGATCCGCAAGGCGCGAACACGCCACAATATTCCCGTGAGGGGCTTTCGCCGTGGTCGAATGCTCCGATATCGCCTCTATAAACCATGCGGGTCGGGAAACCTGACACGGCAATAGCGCCCGGCGGATAGGTTCAATGCGTCCAGCGCCGCTTCCCTTGCGGCCCTATGTAAACATAGGACTTGCATGCGCCCAGGATCAAGAGGGTTTGCAAGCAAACGCAAGTCGTGTCGCTTAAAGCAAAGTCGCGGCATGGCCCTTTAAAGATCTATGGGCGTGAGGGCGCGACCTTAAAAGACCGCGAAACCCTTGGCCCCCGAACGCCAATGAGTAATGGGACGTCCCTGTGGGTAAGTTTTAAGGATGTCGCACGCGGCATCACCAGAGCAAAGCCCATTCGCATCCGGCTCCACCTCGAATTTGCGTTGAACTAAAAGGGCCTGGGGAGCCGTTTTGCGCCTGGCCCAGGCAAGCCCGACCGGGCTTTGGCGGTCACGATTCCCAAAGAGGCCGCGTTCTTGGGGGTGATAGGCAAATCGGCGTGGCAGGGATGCGAAGCTTACGCGTTTGCCGCGAACCATCGCATATCTATGCGCAAACGGTAGACAACATCTAGGTCTTCAAAAGGCTATGGGCCGGAAGGGGGTGGAACGTGGGAAGCGAACCTTGCAATCCGATGTGCGCCTGACCCGGTGCGCGACAAGCCCCGCTGTCATTGTGGGCCGAATGGCCCATCAGGGCGGGGAAGGATCCCATAGGGACTTCCTCCGGTCGTAGCACGGACGGCGCAACCGTCTTAACGATCCTGCCGGCAACAACCACTGGCCTACGGCAGGGCATGCCGGAAGTAACGCTGGAGATACGAGCCGCGGTTGCGCGCTCGGCCGAGGAACCCACCGAAGCGACTTGCGGGCGGCTCTTTGAGCGCCGCAGGAATCTCCGGTCTTCAGGCCGGGGATGTCAAAAAACGGGTTCCCCTCAACCCAAACGAGCGCGGTAGGTCTCGCCACAGGCCATTCCTAACGCCTCGTATGTCCGCCGCTTGGGGTCTTGTTGGTCCATCCCGGGGACCTTAAGGTAGAGCGCCCTTAAAGCGCCGCCTGTCGCTTCTATGGAAGGGGATTGGTGGGCCGTCCAGGGCTCGAACCTGGGACCACCTGATTAAGAGTCAGCTGCTCTACCAACTGAGCTAACGGCCCATGTGACCCGCGCAGTATAAAACCTTTTTGGCAGACGGCAAGATGCCCCGACAAAAAGACCACACTTAAGTCCCAATGAGGCGGCTTTGGGGGGCCGTAAAGATCCCGGGAATTCGGCGCCAAGAAGGCCGGGCGGCGTCGATACCAAGGCCGAGCCCGGGCGGCGCCGTGGCCGGGTCGGCCGTGGCGCCTGCGCTCTCGGCGTCTCCCTCTAAGGCCGCGCCGATAAGCCCTTCCGGCGGACCGCCCCACACCAGACGACCACCGCGCATACCATGCGATCGGTGATAACGGTGTGCCAAAGAAGGTGGTCTGGTGCATCCGGGACATCCGCGATTGCAATCCGGGCGCCGTCCTTCAAAGCCATGGGCCCGGGTACAAGCGGCGCCCGTCGCCGCTGGCGTGCGACCCGGGCAAAAGCCGCGGCGTTGTTGCCGTGCCGGGGCGGGACGCCTAGAATAGCGCGTTTGTCGATAGGGCAACGGGGAACCGATACGTGGGATGGAACGATCCGGGGAAGGGCCAGGATCCATGGGGACGTAGGGGCGCTTCCGGGCCCTTTGACCTCGACGCCATCATCCAGCGCCTGTGGCGCCGGTTGCGACGACACAGGGGTGCGCCACCCCCTTGGGTATTCGGGGTTATGGCCTTTGCCGTCCTGGCGGGCTGGTTGGTGACGGGCTTTTACAGCGTGCCTCAGGGAGACCGCGCGGTCTTGCAGCAATTCGGCCGAGCGGTCCGGATCATGCGCCCTGGGGCCCACTGGCACTGGCCGGCGCCGCTTGCCGGCGACCGGGTCGTCAGCATCCGTCAGATCCATGTGGTGGCAGTCGGGTATCGTCCGGTGTCCAAACTCTATGAAGGGGAACCGGCCCCAGCCGAGGCGGCCATGTTGACCCATGACCAGGGGATAGTCCGCCTGCAGTTTGCGGTCCAGTATCGGGTGGTCGATCCACGGCGCTACCTCTTCACCGTCGATCATCCGCGCAAGGCCATCGCCCGCGCCGCCGAGGCGGTCATGCGTCAAGCCGTGGCGGACAGCCCGGCAAACGCCGTCTTTGCGCACGACACCTACCCGTTGGCCGCCGTGGTCAAGACCCGATTGCAGGGCCTGCTCAACCGCTATGGGGTCGGCGTCCATATCGTTGCCATCAAGATCCAAAAGGCAGCCCCTCCCAAAACCGTGCTCGCGGCATTTGAAAAGGTGGTACGGGCGCGGGAGGATGCCAAGCGGTACGCAAGCCAGGCGCAGGCCTATGCCGATTCCATACTCCCCAAGGCCCGCGCGGATGGGGCGGCCTTGATCGACAAGGCGCACATCTATCGCGCGCACGTGATATCCAAGGCGCAAACCCGTGCGGCGCGCTTTCTGGCGCTGGCGAGCATCTACGCGCGCGCGCCGCTCGTAACCCGCGAGCGGCTTTTGATAGATGCCATGGAACATGTCTACCAAAAGGCACGCAAGGTGATGTTGTCGGACGCCGGTCGCGCCGTGGTCAATGTGCCGATGGCGGCGCCCCCGCCCGCACCGGTTGTGCCACCGCGCGCGCCCGCAAACCCGGGGGCTAAGCGATGAAGGCGCGTGTACTGTGGCCGTTTGCAGCAGCGGTAGCGTTCGTGGTCGTGCTCCTTAATGCCACGCTCTACGAAGTTGACGCCGGGCAATATGCGGTGGTGACGACTTTCGGACGCATCGTTCAAAGCCGCGTGGCACCCGGGCTGCACGCCAAGATACCCTTTGCGCAGGACGCGCATATCTTCAATGCGCGACTCCTCAACCTGCGGGTGGAACCGCAAGCCTTGCTGACCAAGGGTCGCAAGCAGGTCCTGGTGGATGCGTTCGTCGAGTACCGGATCGCAAGTTTTCGCCGCTACCTGACCAGTACCGGGGGGTCGAGACACAAGGCCGAGGAGCGCATTCGCGAGGCGGCAGTGACCGAATTTCGGCGGTTTTTCGGACAACGCACGCTGGCCCAGATTCTTACCGGCAAGGATCTGACGTCTTTGACAGAAAAACTCAACGCGCAAGTTGCGCGTTATGGACTTGTGATTGCCGATCTTAGCATTCAGCGCATAGGGCTTGGTGATCGTGTCGTTGGCGCCATCGACAAACGCATGGCGTCCGATCAGCTGATCCGCGCCGCGCGCATCGAGGCGCGCGCCATGGCCAAGGCGCAGATGGCGCGCGGACAGGCCGACCGCAAACGCGCCAAGATTCTGGCCGAGGCCTACGAGAAGGCCGGGATCATCCGTGGCCACGCGCAGGCCCGCGCGGCCGCGATTTACGCCAAGGCCTACGATCACAACCCGCGCTTTTTCTTGTTTTACAAGAGTCTGCGTGCCTATGTGCAAAGCTTTGCCAATCGGCGGACGACGCTTGTCAT
>JAJYPQ010000403.1 GCA_021795255.1 Pseudomonadota bacterium | reverse complement strand
GTAACGCCCGGTGATGTAGTCTTCCGTCTGCTTGGACACCGGGTTGGTGAAGATGGCATTCGTGTCACCGAACTCAACGACCCGGCCCAAGTACATAAAAGCAGTATAGTCGGAAACGCGCGCCGCTTGCTGCATATTATGAGTCACGATCACGATCGTATAATTCTGCTTCAGCTCATAGATGAGCTCCTCGATCTTCAAGGTCGATATCGGATCAAGGGCCGATGCCGGCTCATCTAGCAACAAGATCTCGGGCTTCAATGCCACGGCGCGAGCCATGCACAGGCGCTGTTGCTGGCCCCCCGACAGGCTCATGCCGCTTTGCCCAAGCTTGGCGCTCACCTCATCCCATAAGGCCACTTGGCGCAAAGCCTCCTCGACCCGATCGTCTAGCTCGGCCTTCGAAAGCCGTTCGTAAAGCCGGATGCCGAACGCCACATTTTCGTAGATCGACATGGGAAAGGGTGTCGGTTTCTGGAACACCATCCCGATGCGTGAGCGCAGGCGGTAGAGGTCCTCGCCGGGCAACAAGACATTGCGGCCATCAAGCCAGATTTCACCTGTGGCCCTCTGGTCTGGGTAGAGCTCATACATGCGGTTGAACGTGCGCAGCAAGGTCGATTTGCCACAACCGGACGGCCCGATAAACGCCGTCACCATATTGGTGGCGACGTTTAGATTGATATCGTGAAGCGCGGCCTCCTTCCCATAATAAAAATGCAAGTTCCGGATCGTGATCTTTGTGGCGTTTTGCGCGGGTTCCATCGGTAGGGATCCTGCCCGTTCTTCGGCGTTTGGTTGCGAGCCCCGATAACGGGGGGCGACTCGTACCCATTATGCCACAGCTTCTTCAGGAGACTTACAGGGGGCGCACCGTGCCAAACCCCCGGGCCGGCCCCCTTTTGGAGGCACGACCCCGGTTGCGTGCGGGCGCGGGCGTTGCGCGCGCCGCCCAATATCCTGCTAGAAGTCATACTCGAGCATGAGCCGGTTATAGACGAAGCGATGGACAACCGGCAAATTATGCGCGATACCGATGCGATCGCGAATCGACAGACCCTTTAAGGGGCCGCTCAGGAAGTAGGTCAGATCCAGGTCCGCCTCGTTGGTGCGGGCCGACCCGTAACCGCTATAGAGGGTATTGAAGTAATCCGCGAAGCTTGCAATCAGGCGAATCCGGTGTTGGAGCAAATAGGCGGTGGCCGAGACCTTGAGCGCGTGCCCCGTGGTCTTGCGATCGATCATGCCCTGGATCATAGAGGTCGTATAAAGCGGGTCCGTCGCATAGCCGGTCGTATACGGTGAGACGACGTCGCCGTTTCCGAAGGCGTCGGCATGGGCCGGCAGGTCATCGTAACCGAGACTCAGTTCGTCTCCGGCGTGCTTGATCCCGACCACCGCGCCGTACACGGTGGCATCGACGGGACCCAGATATTGCGGTCCCGAGCCGGTTTCGCGCAGAACCTGGGCGCCCACAAAGGGCTTGAGGCCGACGGCGCCGGGCAACACGTAAGAACCCTGGGCATAGGCCATCTTGGCGAGGTCATAGAACTGATAACCCCAAACGGCGGTCTTCAGTCCGCCGCCATGGTAGTCGGCACCGACGGCAGCGACCCCGGTTTCGTGGCCACCGGCAAGACCGCCGGTGCCCCCTATGTTGAAGGTGCTCGTCGAATTGTACAGGTCGGTCTGCGAAAACTCGTCGGACGTCCGGCTCTTGAAGCGCGTGATGCGCATGGCCGAGATCGTAAGTCCGGTCATCGGCTTCACGGCCGCCAGCAGGGCCTGGTAGGTGGCCGGGATCATGCGCGAATCCGAGGCATTGATCCAGGGATTATTGATGGATTGATCCCCGGCGCGGACCAGGACCCGGCGATTGTCGTATTGGACGAAGGCCTGGCCCAGCGTATTGATCCCGCGGTAGCCCGCGAGCGTGCCATCCACCAAGGCGGGGTTTGAGTTGTTTAAGCCGAGGTTATGCGCGGTATAAAACGAAAGCCCCGCCGAGAAGCCATAGACCGATCCGCTAAGGACGTTGAGGGCGCCGCCCAAGGAAAAGGCCTGTTGCCCGGCAACCGGTCCACTGTAGTGGCGTGTGAAGTCATAGGCGCGGATGTCACCATTAACCTTCATGCCTCCAAAAAAACCCTGGCCGGCATAGGCATGGCTTACGCCCGCGCAAATCAGCACGGCGCCCGCTAGCGTGGCTCGAGAAATGCGCTTCATACTTCCCCCTGTGTTGGAATGGTGCAATGCGTCCGCACAGACCAAGTTGCTGTAACGATCGGGGCATGCTAGTGGCGCCGTATGACAAAACCGTGACATTCGGTGTAACTTTGTCACAATCCGCGCCTAGTCCTTGAAGCCCCCCTGATATCGACCGGCCGAGACGCGCCCGGCCCCGCGCTGCACGCGCCCGGCGCCCCATCCGGACCTGCCGCGAACTGCGGCCATACCGTCCGGGCATGGAATAAGCTCATAGCATTTTCTAGGCGAGACGCCCAGGTCCCAACGGTCTTGCGATCTCGGCCGCGGATAGCGATGGCCTCACCCCGCGCCGATCGCCACCGCAGGACCGGAACCCGCTCAAAAGCCACGCGTCACGAAGCGAGAACGCGGTGTTCGCGGGATGCCGGTATGGGCGCGTTGCGCGACGAGCGGCGGTGAGCGTCTCGCGGCAAAGAGGGGATCATGGGCCATGCGGCCCACAATGTGGGCCATGCGGCCCACAAGAAGGCGGCGATCCAGGGCCTGCGGGTACGAGTGGCGCGGGCCGAAAGGACGGGGAAGAACCGCGGGCCATTAGGCCTGGCGTAAGGGCTGGGGCTTTTGGCACACGCCACCGCCCGAGTTTTGCGCCACGCCCTTTAAAGGGGATCCAAGAAGGTTTGTTCGACGGCGGGCCCCGGCGCATCCCCGGTTGCGGTGCGTAGCGCCCGCCCGCGCCTCGTTTCAGGCGCGCGCGGGTCTTTGATCTCCCGGGGCCGTGGAACCATCGAGGCGCGCGAGAAGTCGCATACCCCCCACCAACCCATCCACGTGGGAGATAATCTCGGCCGCGGTGGACGATCGCGATAACGGCCAATGCACATGCCGACAGCCGGCCGGGGGCTTTTCATACGCCGCAAGTGCCGCTGGGTCCAGAGTTACCCACAGATCGCAGCCCGCGGCAGGCGCGCCGGCCGGACAAAAGCACGCCTCAACCCAATCGGCGGCGCAAGCGGTGACGATACCCATGACGCGTTCGGCGAGCTCGGGCGAGGATGACAGGAAGGCCAGGCGTGCACGGCGCTTATACATGGCGGGCGGTGAGTGACTTGGCGAGGGTCTCGCAAGAGACTATCAGGTAGTCCCGCGGGACTCCACCCCTCACCGCGGGCTGGGGCGGTGGTGAAGCGAGACGGTCGCGCAGCGGCAGAGCGGCCGAATAAACCGGTGATGCCATCGATTCAGATCCCCCGCTCACTTAAAAGACCTCCCGCGCGGGCCACGCTCGCGCCTTTATACCGCGGGCGGCGAGAGGGCGGGATGCAACTTCAGTCGGCTGGACGGAAATACGCAGGTAAACGTGCTGCCGCGCCCCAGGGTGCTCTCGACGACCAGCCGCGCATCGTGGCGCAACAAAACCTTGGCGACAATCGCAAGACCAAGACCCGTACCCCCGGAGGCCCGTGACCGGTCACTGTCGACGCGGTAAAAGCGTTGCGTGAGAAACGGGATGTGGCGCTCGGCGATGCCCTCGCCGCTGTCGGCCACCGCGAAGCGCCCCTCGCCGGAATCCATTCGCCAGGTGAGGCGTATCGATCCGCCAGATGGGGTGTGACGGACGGCGTTTTGCACGAGATTTGTAAACGCGCTGCGTAATTCCTCGACGTTTCCCACCAGATCGGCGCCGCAGTTCTCGATCTCTATTCGGTGGCCGCGGTCGGCGCCGAGCACGGCGGCAATGTCGGCGAGACCCTTAAGAAGGGCGCCCATATCGACGATCTCGTCATGGGCGCGCGCGGGCGTAGTCTCGAGCCTCGAAAGCGCGAGTAGATCGTCCACGAGGCGGCGCATGCGGTCGACCTGTTCACGCATCAACGCGATGCTTGAGCGCACCTCGCTGTCTTGGCCCTCGAAGAGATCCGCGAAGGTTTCGAGGAAGCCGTGCAGGACCGTAAGCGGCGTGCGAAGTTCGTGCGAGACATCGGCCACGAAATGCTGACGCATGTCTTCGAGCCGTTTGACATGCGTGATATCCCGGGCCATGACGAGCTTCTCGTTGGCCCCGAAGGGGATGATCTGAAGGGTGACCGCCATCGGCTCGACCGGTCCTTTCAAGATGAGCGGCTCATGATAATCGCCGGCCGCGAGATAGGCGCCAAACGCCGGATCGC
>JAJYPQ010000402.1 GCA_021795255.1 Pseudomonadota bacterium | reverse complement strand
TTTGTGCGATGGTGTTCCCATAAAGCCTCCTGCCACAAGATGACGGTCGTTTGCCCTCGCGCGGGCCTATACAAAAGCGCGCGCCTGCGAGCCACGAGACCGCCGAACCGAGCGGTGACGTGCGCCATAAAATAATTCGTCTGGACGTCGGCCTGATAGGTCGGCACGATCCCATGGGGCAAAGCCGCCTGGAACGCCGCCACGCTCGCAAACGGTGTCCGCATGGCCTCTGCGCCGATCGTACCGCCCTCCTTTACCGTAAGCCCAGGGCACAAAGCCGCCAGCACGAGGGCCGGGGCGGTGTTCACGTTAATCGGTGTCACAAGCGGGAGAGCCGTGACATAAGGTCGCAAATCATGAACGATTTTGGCGCTAAACCCCGCCACGAGCCGCAACTCGCTGACGCCGCTCAAGGGCTGGCGCCCCGCCCGATACGGGATCCGCCGCCCCAAATAAACGGCGTCCAGGCCCGCGCCCGGCGAACCGGGCGGCATCTCCCAGGCCACTACTGCCTGAGCCAGGGCCGGATTGAGGCCCATGAGCTGCAAAAGCCTCGTAAATACCGCCACAGCCGTAGGCACAGATTGTCCCGCCACGACCAAGTCATTGAGGTTAAACCGTCCCTCGGGATCCTTGAGAAACGCATGAACAACCCCGCCCGCCACCGGAAAACGCGGCAGGGGCTTAGCCCAGCGTTGCGTCAAACCGTCGATCGGGTCATGGCGACCTTCGTGCGTCACTTCCACAGCCGCCAGTTTAAAGGCCCCATCCATGGCTGCATGCGCTTGCGATAAGGCGCGGATGTTCATGCTCTCCTTAAACCACACGGACTCTCCACGCATGAGGGAGGCCGCGATGATCGCCGTCAGCGCGACTACCAAAAGCGCGACAATCAGCGCAAGACCGCGCTCCCTTTTCATCGTCCCACCGCAAAGAGCCAACGCAAATGGCGACCGTTCTTTAATGTGACTATGACCTTAACGAGGCGGGGTTCCGCCACCGGTTGCCCCGCCAAAGGCCACGTGCGCACATAGAGACCGCTTGGGGTGAGCATATCCACATGAAAACGCCGGACGCCCCGCAACAGCACCTCCTTGGCCCGATGTTCGCCCGGAGCCCGATCCAAAACCGGCCACCGGCGCCAAATCAACGCGCCATGTTCCACGGTGTAGTCGACCCGTCGGAGATTAGAGCGCCGCGCAGACGTTAAGGGTGCTACCCCCCCGGTGGTGAAATTCAAGCGCACCCCACGACCCATATGACGCACTATGAACGCCGGCACCAGCGTGCCGGCGCCGTCACGCACCGGCCGGCCCCGCGCCTGACTGAGATCGTTCTCCAAGCGGTAGTAGGCAAGGCCGCGCGCCTCCCATCGACTCCGCACCGTCTTCAGCTGCGCACGGATGTCCATGGCATGATCAAGGCCGGTATACGAAATCGCGCCCACGATTGCAAAAATCGCAATGGCGACCAGCATCTCCAACAGGGTAAACCCGCGCGCGCCGTTCATGGCTTACGCACGAATCCGACGAGCCGCATCAATACATGCGAGTGACGCGATCGGCGCACCGTGATCTGGACGCGCCGAATCTGCGGCAAGGCGGTGGCCAAGACCTTCGTCACCACGCGAAACTTCCGTCCGTCCTCGCGCGCCGTGGTATGGCGGCTCCCAAGACCCGGCCAGCGGACCACGACTGCCACGCGACTCAGGCGGTTTTCCGCGACCCATAAGGCCATCGTGCGGTCCCTGAGCGCCCCGGTCGTGGTGATGGCATTGGTCAGATTGCGCATAATCGCCGCCAGGGCGATCGCAAGGATAAAGAGCGCGACTAGGACCTCCAACAGCGTAAATCCCCTGGCGTCAGCTTGCCGGCGCAACCTTAATGTGCCCATTACCATCCCCGGTCAGAAGGAAATGACTCCGCTTGGTCACCACCTCGACTCGAAACGCATGACTTAAGCCGCTAGGAGAAAACATCAGCACCCGGCGCTTTCCTAGGCCTTCTAGGGTGGCCCCGGGCGGCAGCGTGCGCGCGCGCAACGTCTGTCCTTTCGCTTGCACGAATCGGCCTTTATCGTTTAGCGCCAGAAACCGGTAGCCGTGCGCCGAAAAATCGACCCGATAGGGCCTTCCCGTCACGATCGCCTGCATGCGCGCGGCCTTCAGCAAGGCCGCCAAGCGCAGGCCTTCGGTACGCGCCGACACCCCAATGTCTCCGCTCAGACGCGGGGCCACGATCCCGAGCATAATCCCGATCAGGGCCAAAATGACGAGAATCTCAAACAGCGTAAAACCCCAGGATCTTACAGCTGCCATGACCCGATAACGCCCTTCATGCCATGACTCTGACCATGGGGACCATAGCTAAAGACGTCCACCCGTCCATGGATGCCCGGGTTCAGGTATTGATAAGGCCGCCCCCAAGGATCGACCGGCAGACGCGGAAGGTAGCCGCCGCTGCGCCAATCGGGAGCGGCGGGCCCTGACGTCGGCTTTTTCACCAAGGCCTTGAGGCCCTGCTGCTGAGTCGGGTACTGGCCGTTATCCAAGCGGTAAAGTTTCAGGGCGCTCATGATGGACCGAATATCGTTTTTGGCGGCGACGATCCGCGCCTCATTCGGCCGATTCATGATCTTCGGCACAATGACCGCGGCAAGGATGCCGATGATCACCATCACCACCATAACCTCTATCAAGGTAAAGCCACGAGTTCGCTTTTGAATAGCCATAAGACTCACTTAATCAGTTGGTTCATATCGAATATGGGTAACAGGATGGCCAGCACGATAAACAGCACCATGCCACCCATTACCAAAATCAAAACTGGTTCTATAAGGCTCGTGAGTGCCGTCACGAAACCCTCCAGTTCCCGGGTCTGGGCCTCCGCTGCCCGCGCTAACATCGTATCCAAAGACCCGCTTGCCTCGCCGCTCCCTATCAGATGAACCACCAAGGGCGGAAAGAGCTTGGTCTTGCCAAGCGAGCGGCTGAGCGAACCACCTTCACGGACTTGGCGCTTGGCCTCTTCGACCGCCGCCTGCATGGGGAGATTTGTGACCACGTGCATAGCCGTTTCGAGCGCGCTTAAGAGCGGGATTCCCGAACTGGTCAGTATTCCCAAGGTACTGGCCAGACGAGTCGCATTCAAACTGCGGATCAATCGGCCAAGTAGGGGCACGCGCAGCAAGAATCGCTGCCAAGCGACGCGACGCTTCCGATCGCGAAGCAACATGCGCCCGCCGAAGGCGATAACCAACGCCCCGGCGGGCCACAAAATCCCGCCTTTTTTGGCGACGTGGCTAATCGCGATCAAGGCCCGTGTCGCCCATGGCAGCGGCGCCCCGCTATCAACGAACACCTGGGCGATCTGCGGCACCACATAAACCAATAGGCCGCTCACGACCGCCAGCGCCACTACCGTTACCAGGGCCGGATACAAGAATGCAACCCACACCTTCTGTGTAAGCGCCTGACGCTGCTCGGTATAATCCGCCAGACGTTCCAGAATAACCGGCAATTTCCCGGACTGCTCGCCGGCCTCTATCAGGTGGCGATAAAGCGGCGGGAAAGACCCCGGAAACTCCCCGAGGGCATGGGCTAGAGGCTGACCTTCACGCACCTTGGTACGGACTGCCGCCAAGATCTTTCGGGCCCGCGCCGACTCGCTTTGCTCGGTCAAGGCCTGCAAACACTCCTCTATGGGAAGGCCCGCGCGCACAAGCGTCGCAAACTGCCGAGTGAGGAGCGATAACTCCGAGGATTTAAGCCCGGTCTGCCAAGCGAAAGCCCGCCTTTCCGTAGGCTCCTTCTCGATAGCCGAGACCTTGACGGGTATAAAGCCCTTCTCCCGCAGGAGACCGCGCACCTTACGCTCGGCGTCGCCTTCCATGACGCCCTTGACCGCCCGGCCCTCACCATCGAGTGCTTCGTATTCGAATGCTGCCATGGTTAGTCACGGGAGACCCGCAAAACCTCCTCTATGCTGGTTTTTCCTTCCGCCACTAGCCGCAGACCGTCCTGATGCAGTGTGCGAAGCCCCTGGCTTATCGCCGTATCGCGAAGCCGTGCCTCGGAGGCCCGATCATGAATCAAGGTCTTTTGTTCTTCGTTCACCCGCAACAATTCATAAAGGCCCGTCCGCCCTTGATATCCGGTCGAACCACAAGCGCTACAGGTCTCGCCAATGGCCTGAGCCCGACCCCCGCACGCCGGGCACAAGGTCCTGACCAACCTTTGAGCCAGAACGCCCAAGAGCGTCGAGGCCACCAGGAAGGGCTCGATCCCCATATCGACCAGTCGCGTGACGGCGCCTACGGCATCGTTGGTATGGAGCGTTGCCAACACCAAGTGGCCGGTGAGGCTCGCCTGGACCGCGATCTGCGCGGTCTCAAGA
>JAJYPQ010000030.1 GCA_021795255.1 Pseudomonadota bacterium | reverse complement strand
TACCGTCCACCACTACCCGCCCGGGGCATCAAAGTGGAATCCGATTGAGCACAAATTGTTCAGCGAAATCAGCAGGAATTGGCAGGGCGTGCCGTTGGAGAGTTACGAAACCGCCATCAATTACATCGGCACCACCAGGACATGTACCGGATTGAAGATCAACGCCGTATTGAACTCGAAACAATACGACACTGGCGAGACGGTCACAGATGAAGAAATCCAGATGTTACGCATCCGGCGGCACAGGACACTTCCAGAATGGAACTACACAATCAAACCTCAGATCTGACAATAGGGAATGTGAAGTTATTTTTGCGCGATCCCAAAGGCCAAGTCGTTACCATCGGCCTCAGTAAACAAACGCGGGTTCGGTTTTGTGTTCCGCGGGGGTTCGTCTGACTGCCATGGTGTGTCTCTCCTCAAGGTTGGGAGATCACACCGTATGCGGAATCAGACGCCGTTGGGGAGAGTGCGGTTTACTTGGCGCTTACGATCCGCCTGGCGCTTGCTCAACAAACTGGCTGTTGAAGACGGCACTCTGCGCAATTACCTGCCAAATGCGGAATAACAAACCTATGTTCCGTTGCCAATCGAAAAGAAACATATAATACCAATTACCGCAAGGACTATGGCAAGAAATTTCCACGCGGCCGCCGGCACCGCATTGTCATTATTCTGGAAAATCGACTCTGCCATAAAGTCACTAAAAAAATAGATTGGTGCAGCAAACCCGCTTATTTTTAACACAACGGAGAATCTCATGGAATCGGTATGCGCACCCGTGAGACGCAAGGCAAGGACCACAGCGAGCTCGGTTATCACCACGGCAATTAATCTTAATAAAATACCTCGCATGGTTTCCATGAATTACTCCCTCCTCCAGCGCTTCTTGAGCGAGCAATTGTGTGAGCTCGTGTCTGTGGCATAAGAAGAAACAGCAACGCACCATTTTTTGTGCCATCGCCATCGCTATATTCCGAAGATCGTAAGAGCCTAAGGCGACAGAGGCGAAATCGACGTAACAATCGCACCATCTCCCGCGTCCCGCTGGTTAATTCAGGAGCCCAGTGGACATGCTCAAGGCTTTTTGGGGGCCTTGTCATGCCGACATCGAGAATGACCATGCCGAATATTCGCGAGATTATCCGTCTCCACGGCCGGACTTTGCGTGACCAGAAGACCGCCCGTGCCACGGTGTCTCCCTGGGGGGCGTCTGTCTGTCAAGCTATGAGATCCACATTCACAATGGTGCAGACATTAGTGCTGCATTACCCCAAGGCATATGTTTTTCTCATGGCCAGCCCGACGACCCTCGAAACACACAATAGACACAGCAGACAACGGCCCGCCACTGGCGTCCCTAGGTATTTTAACCAGGATAGGCCATCGCGGCGGCATATGTTGTCCTGCGCGATATCCAAGCCGGGTCAACCTTTGAAAAAAACCACACTGACGAATCGGTACACCTCAATAAAAAATGGTATCACGGCAATCAAGAACACGAGGCGCTGGGAAGTATCTAGTCTCTGTTCCGTTCGTCTCCGCCATTTCCAGCTGTCGAAAACAACTTTTGCTAGCCCTAACACAAAAACGCCAGCGATAATTATTTGAGCGGCCCTAGAGTTCAGTAGGCTGGTAAACGAGTCGATGGCAGATACGATGATACAACACGCAATAAAGTAATATGGCCAGAGCGGCTCCAATTCGCCCATAAAGCCTTTAGTACGACTTGCGTCGCTTATTCCCTGAGCTCGCACCGCTCGGAAGCTAATGGCTGCCACAAATAACGCGACAAATGCTCCAAGCAGCCAGTATTGCGCTTGTTCGCGACTTTGCCAATGTATGAGGTACCCAACACTCCCTATCATGACCAAGGCCATTGCCAGGTAGTTAAAGAGTGAGCCAATTAACCGATATCGCGCATTTGCCATATAAATCCCGTCAGCGAGCCGGGCAAGTTGGCCCCTGCACCTTTAATTTCCTTTTGTACTCTGCAATGTATTGCCGACCTTGGTAGTAGTCCTCCCCTGCCTCAAACAGCTGTCCTCCAACCTCAATGATCAACGCGCCGCCCTCACATTCAGGACACACCACCAACAATGCAACTGAGCCACCAGTGACGAGCATGGACCGTCCGACATCTGCCCACATTCCCAGTCCGAAGGGGTCACTGTACATTAGCGGATTCCCACCCACATACCCATACACATTGATCCCCGCCGCAAATCCTATCGGATCCCGGGATATCCATCTCCTGAGATTCGGATCATACGCCCGGTAGAGGGTAAGGTTCAGGCCCGTACTCTGATCATAGACCATGCCGGCATAACCGAAGGCCGGTAGCGGGGTTGAGCTTGTGGTGCCTCCTGAGACCGTCATCTGGCCATAGGGGCTGTAGCTGTACTGTCCGGCTATGGTCCCTTGGGGGGTGACCATGGCGGTGACAGAACCTATGTTGTTGCGGGTATAGAGATAATCCTGACTGCCGTCGACCTCCCCTTGGGGGAAGTACTGGGCGGTCAGGGCATTGCTTTGGTTGAAAGCCGCACAGAGGCGGGTGCCGCACCAGAGGGTATCCGTGGTGATGGGCGTGGAGCCGCTTGCCTGCACCGTGGTCACGACACGTTCACCGAAGCCATTATCGGTGTAGGTGGTGGTCGTACCGGTGCTGGTGTTGGTGACCGATGCCAGCCTGTGCGCCCCATCCCAGGTGAAGGTGTCGGTGCCATTGCCTGTGAGCTCGCCGTCGGCATTGTAGGTGAGCGTCTGATTATTGGCCGAGATGAGCTCATTGGCATCATCGTAGGTACCCGTGAACGACCGCGTGGCATTGCTCACGGTCAACAGATTATTGGCGCCGTCATAGGTGTAGGTGGTCGCCCCAAAGAGCGTGCCGGTGGTACCGATAAGCCTCTGGTCGTCGTCGTAGGTGAGGGTGGCCGTGCTCGAACCCAGGGGCCGGCCGCGGCCGGTATAGACGCCCCGGGGGCCGTGACCGAAGTAGCGGCCGCGGCCTTGATAGGCGCCCCGGCCCTGATAGGGCCCGCGGCCCGCATAGGCGCCCCGGGGACCACTGCCATCGTAGTCCCCACGGCCTTGATAAGCGCCGCGGCCCCCCGCGAATCCGCCCTCTCCCGTGGCAATGCCCGTGATCTCGTCGAGGGCATTGGTGGTGTAGCCAAAGCTTGCCACCGGCGTGGTGCCGATGGTGTTCGTGATCCCGGCGAGACGGTCATCCTCGCCGGGGGAGAGATACTGGTAGCTGACCGTGACCGGGCTTGAGGCAAGCGTCTGTCCGGTGACAAGGCCCGTCTGGCCCAGGTAGGTGTAAGAGAAGCTGCCGAGGCTATTGGTATCCGTTACGAGGCGGTTTAGGGCGTCATAGCCGTAGGTCTCGGTGATACCGTTGATGGAGCGGTTGACGAGACGATTATCGGCATCGTACTGATAGGCGATCGTGGCCTCTGGTACAGGTGTCGCGACACTGGCGAGAAGCAGGGCGCCGGGGTGGCCAATTGCCCCATAACTGTAATGGGTGGTTCCCGTACCATCGGTCATGGCGACGAGATGGGGGAAGTTCTGGCCATAGGTGAAGCTCACAGGGGCCGTAGGCACCTGGGCACTCAGATACTGGATGCCGGAGACCTTGCCGGCCAGCGTGTAGCTGTACTGCGTGGTCTGGCCCAGAGGGTCGGTCACCGACCGGAGACGGCCTGCGCCATCCCCATAGGTCCAGGTGGCGGTGTGTCCCAGGGGCCCCGTGCGGGATATGACGCGCTCTTCGATGTCGCGGGTCCAGGCGGTGGTGTGCCCGTTGGGATCGGTGATGCCGATGATCTTTTCATCGGCGTTGCGCAGGATGTGGGTCACCGTCCCCGTGGGGGTGGTGATGCTGATCAAGTGGCCGTCGGCATCATAGCCATACTGGGTGACCTGATTTAGGCGGTTTTTGACCGCCACGATGTTCAGGTTCTGGTAGGTATAGGTGCGAGTGGCGCCCTGTCAATGTAGCGCGTTGCGCACTATGCAACCAGAAGATAGGCCAAGCAGGCACCCATAGAGGCCGCGCGCTCCTGGCACCGACCCTATCCCGCGGCAACCAGCGTTACCCGAAAATAGCCCAGGGCCTAAAGGCGGATGGGCAGACGTTTCCGTGGAGGGGTCCATGCGTATCGGGGGAGATAAAGAGGTGGCCGCCTTGCTTGGCATCAGCGCCGCGCGGCTCAAGATGCGTATCAGCGCCGGGTCGCCCGTGCCGCCCTATATGCGTGCCCCCGGCAGCAAGTTTCGTCGTTGGGATTTAGACGCTGCCGAGACCTGGCTTGCCGGGTTCACGATTGCATCCACGCCCGTCCCGCCGCCACCCTTGGCCGGCCACATTGCCCCCCGAATCGGCCACATTGCCCCCCGAATGGGGGGTTCGGCCGGCAATGTGGGGGGTGTGGCCGACCGCCCCAGCCCGTGTCGTCGCGGCCGGGGACGCCCCACGAAACGAGAATCCTTGCGCCGGCGCCCGCTGCCCGGCGCGACCAATAGCTCCCGCCCCTGAGGGCCGCTCAAAAATTCTGATGGCCTGCCTATACAGCTTGCGAATTTTTGAAGTTGTTTTCGCGCACCGCTTACATTACCCCCTTCGCCACGACTGAGATGGGCGCTCGAGGGCGTTTTCACGCGCCTCCCGTGCGCCAGAGCGCCTTGCCGCCCCACACCTTCCGGCCGGCGTCAGGCGCCGCTCAACCCGTGTCTTGCGGTCGTCATTTCGAAAATTCTTTGCTCCAAATTTGCTCCACTTGCTCCACGAAACAGTGATACCGAACGATACGGTGCGATACAGTATATCGTTGTGTTTGCACGGATTCTTTTATAAGGCGCAGTTCCAAAAAGGGCTTTTTTGGGACTTAAAATCCCTCGTCCGTAAGGATGTGCCGGTTCGAGTCCGGCCTCGGGCACCAGACAACCAACGAGCCTCCTCATCCCCACCAGCGTAGGTGGACGCTCGCGCGCGAGTTCGCCACCGCGAGTCACCAAACGGGCTTAAACCCGGGTGATCTCGTCTTTGCATGCGTTCGCGCGACGAAAACTCACAAGCAACCCGCTTGCGACTGATTTTGTTGACGGTCGCCTGCAGACGGTTATCTTGGGTGGCTTAAGAGATACCGCGACGCGAGCACCACGGGACTTGCGGCCAGAGATCATCTTGGCAAGAAAGGTATGTCCCCGATGGTGATAGGGGAAAATCCCGAGCGCGTTCGTGTCACCCGAAAAGTCGCTACTTGGAATCCCGATCGGATAGATGGAGGCTGGGGCCGGAATCGAACCGGCATTGACGGCTTTGCAGGCCGCTGCATCACCACTCTGCCACCCAGCCTAGGTGGTATGTAGGACGGGGGACCCGGTTTCAGGGTAAGGGGGTGGAGCGGGAAACGAGATTCGAACTCGCGACCCCAACCTTGGCAAGGTTGTGCTCTACCACTGAGCTATTCCCGCAGACCGTTGCATTGTAAACGGGACTGCGCCTCTGTCAAGCCGAATGGGGGGGGTTAAAGCGCTATTCTCGATATGGTAACGGATATGCATGAGCATCCGCGAGCTTGGGCGTGTGCCTATAAGCACCCCCCGCCTCGCATCAGGACCCTCGGACACCCCGGAAGCCATCCGAGCGTCCCCTGCCTGTTAGGCGGATCGCGGGCCGGGATGATCGGGTAAAACCGTGTCCAGTCGCCTTTCGAGATCTTCGAGCCGCGCGGCCGAAGCGGCAAGCGATTCGCTCAGTCGTGCGATCTCAGTGGTGAGCGTGGCAATCGTCTGATGCGCCTTGCCCAGATGTTTGTGCAATTCCTGGCGCTCGGTCCCGAGTGCCGCGCATTGACGTTGGGCGTCCTCAAGGGCCTCCTGCATCTCGCTCACATCCCGCAGCGCCGCCTCGCGAATACGCTCGACCGTCTGGCCGGCCTCGCGCGCCGCGAACTCCCAGAGCGTCGCCAGCGATTCACGGGCCTTGGTCTCGACGGCAGGGGGCAAGGAGGCGGTCAGGCCTTCAGCCTTCCATTTGAGGGCCTTCCATTCCCCCAGATGCTGATTGATGGTCGTGAAACTACCCTTGCCAAGATCGCTGCGGACGATCGCCACGGTCGGGGCAATCCCCTGATCCGCCAGACGATCGGCAACCGCGAACACCTGCTCTCTCGTAATTCCCGTACGTGGCACGATAGGCCCTCTTGCATCTATATTACGTTATGTTACATTACATACTGTAATCGGTCACGCGCGGGCGTCGACCGAACATTCGCGAGGTTTCCGCGTTCATGTACGTGCCGATCGGGGTTTCATGGGGGCTTATCCTAAGCGCCCTGATCCTGTGGTCGCTTTTGGCATTCGCGAGCCTTTTCATTCCCAAAGTCCCACGTATCGCCCCGCTGATCTTTCCCCTGGGGGCGCTCGGCGCCCTGGGCGTCGCAGTGGCCGGCCTTCTCGCCCTCCACGGACCACCGGTTACCACGGTCTCGCCTCTGGGCCTCCCGGGTCTGCCCTTTCATGGGCGCCTGGATGCCTTGTCGGGCCTTTTTTTGGTGCTATTTGGCCTCACGACCGTAGCGATCTCGCTCGATCTTACCGGATACCGGGCACGCGAACACTATCCCGTTGCCGCGCGTATCGGCGTGCAATACCACATCCTGCTGGTAAGTCTCACCCTGGTATTCGTTGCCGCCGACGCCTACTCGTTTCTGATCGCCTGGGAAGCCATGGCGTTGTCGTCCTACCTCCTGGTGGTCACCGACCATCGGACGAGCGCCGCGCGCCGTGCCGGCTTTCTTTATATCTTGATCGAGCACATCGGGGCGCTCGCCATCGTCGCGGCGTTCGCGATCCTGATCGCACAGACCCCGATCGGCACGCCCCTTAGCTATACCTTCACGGCCCTGCAAGCAAGACACCCCGATCCGACAATCGCCGGCCTTGTTTTCCTCCTGGCGTTCTTCGGTTTCGGTGCCAAGGCGGGGCTCGTGCCGCTTCATGTGTGGTTGCCTCAGGCCCACCCGGTCGCACCCTCGCCCATATCCGCACTCTTGAGCAGTGTGTTGCTGAAGGCCGGCATCTATGGACTGCTACGCCTGGCCTTCATCGTACTGCCGACGCCGGCGCCATGGTGGGGCCTGACCGTGCTTACCGTGGGGCTTCTGACCGCTCTTTTGGGCGCCCTATCGTCGGCTGTGCAGAGCGACATGAAGCGCCTGCTCGCCTATTCCTCCGTCGAGAATATTGGACTCATCACCGCCGCGATCGGTCTTGCACTGCTCTTTTCCGCCTATGGCCTGAAAGCCCTGGCAGCCCTCGCTTTGATCGCCGCCCTTTATCATTGTCTGAACCATGCCTTCTTCAAGGGTCTCTTGTTTCTCGGCACGGGCTCTGTGTTGCACGCCACCGGTGAGCGCAACCTCGGCCGACTCGGCGGCCTTATCCACCGCATGCCGAAAACCGCGCTTTTGATGCTGATCGGCACGCTCGCTATCGCCGGCGTGCCGCCGCTCAACGGTTTCGTCTCCGAATGGCTGACCTTGCAGTCGTTCCTCAAGGCAACCGCCCTGCCGCGCCCCTATCTCGCCATGGGCATACCGCTTGGGGCCGCGCTGATCGCGCTGGTCGCGGGTCTGGCCGGTTATGTGATGGTGAAGTTCTACGGCATCGTATTCCTGGGCCGACCACGCGAGGCGGGGCTTGCGCACGCCGTGGAGTCTGGACCTTTTGAGCGCGCCGGACTTGGCCTTCTGGCGCTGCTGTGTTTGGCCCTCGGCCTGTGGCCTGCAGGCGTCATCGCGCTCATCCGTCCGGCGGCGCGCCTGCTCACAGGCGCCGATGCCCCGATCACGGTCAGTTACGCCGGTGCCCGGGTGGGCGTGGCGCATGCCGGGTACGCACCGGTGGTCCTGTGGGTAGCCTTCGGCGTCATAGCGTGCACCGCCATCCTGATGCTCCGTGCCCGTTCTGGACGCGCCGCGCGTCGCGCAACCGTCTGGAACTGTGGTCACCCTCTCGTCGGTGCGCGCATGCAGGACACCGCCGAAGGTTTCGGGCAGCCCATCCGAAACATTTTCACGGCATTTTTGGCGGTACGGCGACGCCTGCCGGCGCCCGACGACCTTACGCCACGCTATGGAAGCGTCGTGGAAGATCGGTTTTGGGAAAACCTCTATCGCCCGGCGGCGCGCGGTTTTGAGACGATATTCATCTGGACTGCGGCCCTGCGCCCACGGCGGATCGCCATCTCTCTCATGTTTGTGCTCGCCACGCTCATCGTCTTGCTCGCGCTTGCCCCATGATCATGAATCTTGTCGTGCGCCAGGTCGTGCAGGTCTTGTTTGTGATCGTAGCCGCCCCCTTGCTGGCCGGCTGGATCCGCCAATGCCGGGCGTGGCTTGCCAACCGCGTCGGCGCGGGCCTCCTCCAGCCCTACCGCGAACTCTCGAAGCTTTTGCGTAAGCAGCCGATCGTAGCCCACGAGGCCTCGGTATTGTTTGTCGCGACGCCCTATATCCTTTTTACCACCATGGTAGTGGCGGGCGCCATGGTTCCCATGATCACGACCCGTCTGCCGCTTGCGGGCGCGGCCGACGTCATCGCGCTCGCTGGGGTCTTTGCCTTGGCGCGGATCTTCGCGGCCCTGGCCGCCATGGACCTCGGGACCGCTTTTGGCAGCATGGGCGCGCGTCGCGCGATGCTCGTCGGATTTCTCGCAGAACCCGCGCTGCTCATGGTGCTGTTTACGCCGGCTTTGATCAGCGGCTCCACCTCGCTTGTCGTCATCGTCCGTCAACTCGCCCACCACGGCGCCATGCTCTATCCGAGCATGGCGTTCGCCGCCGCCGCCTATGTCATGGTGACGCTTGCGGAAAACGCGCGACTGCCGGTCGACAATCCCGATACCCATCTCGAGCTTACGATGATCCACGAAGCCATGAACCTCGAGTACTC
The DNA here is from genome assembly GCA_021795255.1 of Pseudomonadota bacterium. The sequence goes on along the minus strand of JAJYPQ010000030.1, from coordinate 9,961 downwards.
GGGCCGCTATCTGGCGCTCATCGAGTGGGCATCCGCGATTAAGCTATTCGTCTATATCGGCATCGGGGCCGCGCTGTTTTTTCCGTGGGGCATCACCCAAAGCCACGGTCTTGCCGCTCTTCCCATGGCCTACGCGCTTTTGGTGGCAAAGCTTGCCGCCGCCGGTGGCGGGCTGGCCGTGATCGAAACCTTGTTTGCCAAATTGCGCCTGTTTCGCGTCCCCGAGTTCCTGGGGACCGCGTTTTTGCTCGCGGTCCTTGGGCTACTGGTGCGCTATCTCTTTGGACATTGATGCCATGACGCCATGGTCCTCCCCTATTGATCTCCTCGCGGCGCTGTTTTTGCTGGTGGCCTTCGCCATGCTTTCCCAGCGGCGTCTCGCCAACCTGATCACCCTGTACGCGTGGCAAGGCACGATCCTGACCTTTAGTATCGCCATCGTGGCCTATGCGACCGACAGCGCTCACCTCTACGCCTCGGCGCTACTGACGGGTCTGCTGAAGATTCTGCTCGTTCCGGTTTTGCTGCGCCGCCTCGCGCGCCGCCTCGACGTGCAGTGGGACCGGGAAAGCCTTGTGCAGATCCCCACCGTCATGCTGATTGGGCTTGGCCTTGTGATCTTTGCCTTCAATGCCGCGCTGCCGATTGCAACCGCCGGACACATCGCCAACCACGCGATCGTCGGCATCGCCCTTGCAAGCGTCCTCTTGTCGCTGCTCATGATGATCCTGCGCGCCACCGCCCTGTCGCAGGTCATAGGCTTTCTCGCTCTTGAAAACAGCCTGATATTCGTCGCCACCAGCGTCACCTATGGGATGCCCATGGTCATAGAGTTCGGTATCGCCCTGGACGTGATCGTCGGAATATTTATCCTCGGGGTGTTTTTCTTTCATATCCGTGAACAATTCGACAGCCTCGATATTAATCATATCGAGCGGCGGGAGGATTAACGGTGGTACTGCTTTGGATCATCTTGATCCCACTGATGGGCGCTGTCATCCTCGGCGCTCTGGGCCAAAGGAATGCCGGGTTTTCCGGCAATATCGCCGTGAGCGCCGCCACTTTTTTCGCGGCCTGCCTCATGACCGTGCAAGTGCTAGACGGCGGCTCTTTTACCGCCTGGCATCATGAGCTTTTCGTGGATACATTGAACGTCTTTCTGGTGGACCTGACGGCGTTTGTGGCGCTGACCACATCGGTGTTCAGTAAGACCTACATGCAAGCCGAGGTGCGCCTGGGTCATTTGAACGCGGCGCGCCTGGGGCTTTACCACGCCATGTATCAGGTCTTTATTTTCGCCATGCTGCTTGCGCTCCTTTGCAATAATATCGGCGTTCTCTGGATCGCCATGGAGGCCGCGACCCTGAGTACCGCGTTGCTCATAAGCCTCTATCGCACGCCGGCCGGGCTCAAGGCCGCATGGAAATACTTCATACTGTGCGGTGTCGGGCTCGCTTTGGCGCTACTTGGGACGATCATGGTCTATTTTGCCGCGCATTCCGTGCTCGGGCCCCACCAAGCACTTCTGTGGACGCGGCTCTATAGCGTCAGGGGCCGGCTCGACCCGGCGATCATGATGGTGGCCTTCGTGTTTTTAATCGTCGGTTATGGCACCAAGGTCGGGCTCGTCCCGCTTCACACATGGCTACCAGGCGCCCATGCCGAGGGACCGACTCCGATCTCGGCTGTGCTGTCTGGTCTGCTTTTGAACGTCGCGCTCTATGCCATCGTAAGATTCAAGGCGCTCGCTTCCGGGGGCCCCATGGCAGATTGGCCGGGGCAACTCATGATAGGTTTCGGACTGGTCTCCGTTTTGGTCGGCGCCTTTTCTTTGGGCGGCCAGCGCGACCTAAAGCGCCTGTTTGCGTATTCCTCGATTGAGCACATGGGGCTTGCCACGTTCGCATTCGGTCTGGGTGGCCCGCTTGCCACGTTCGCGGCGCTGCTGCATATGACCGCCCATTCACTCACGAAGTCTTCGGTATTCTTCACGAATGGACAGGTGGCACAGACGGCCGGCACCAAGGACATGGATCGTATTACCGGCATCGTGGACCGTAATCCGGCGCTCGGCTGGACGCTCATGGCGAGCAGCCTTGCCATCGTCGGGACCCCGCCATTTGGAATCTTCGCAAGCGAGTTTCTGATCCTGATTGCCGCCGCGCGCGAGGCTCCCTGGTCGGTACCGCTTTTGCTCATCGCGCTTGGCGTCGCGTTCGCCGCCATCTTCCGGCGCACCCAGGCGATGGTGTTTGGCGCGGCCGATGGCGCGCGGATACCGACACCATCCTCACTGCTTGCGCCGTTTGTGCATCTGGTGCTGGTAGTGGTTCTGGGGCTTGCCATTCCGCATATATTGGCCGCCTGGTATACGGGGGCCGCGCGCCTTGTGGGGCCTTGACGAACGAGGATAGAGACCATGCCATCCGATAATCCGCGACCCGACGTCACCTGGACATCATTGCCCGGCCCTGTGCCGATCGATCACGCCTGGGTTGACGGCACGCTGTGGCGCGCGCTGGCCGTCGAGTGGCGCTCTGCAGGTGGAGAGTTCGTCGCACTCTGGGGCAGCGACGAGCGCCCGGCGGGTCTCGGGTTCGTGGTCCACGCCGTCTTCATCTGCGCTCGCAAGTGGCGCTGGATCAGTCTTAGGGCCGGCAACGACGATCCACGCTTCCCCGCGTTGAGCGGCCTGTTTCCGGCGGCGGCGCGCCAGGAGCGCGCGCTTTTTGATCTCCTCGGGATCTCGTGCGATGCGCGTGACACCCGGCCGTGGCTGCGCCATGAGGTATGGGGGGCTCGCGATTTCCCGTTGCGCCGCGATTTTGTCGCGGGCGCGCCCACAGTAAGCGATGAGCCGCCCTACCCTTTCGTCTCGGTGCGCGGGACCGGCGTCCATGAGATCGCGGTCGGACCCATCCATGCCGGTACGATAGAACCGGGGCATTTTAGGTTTTCCGTGGTGGGCGACGAGATCCTGCGCCTCGAGGAGCGGCTCGGTTACACCCACAAAGGCGTCGCCAAGCGCCTCGAGGATATGTCGCTTCTAGACGGCGGGGCATTGGCCGGCCGTATCTGCGCCGACAGCACCGCAGCCTATGCGGGGGCTTACGCCATGGCCGTGGAGGCGGTGAGCGCCTGCATGGTCCCGCCGCGGGCGCTGTGGTTACGCGCCTTGCTATGGGAGCGCGAACGCGTCGCGAACCACCTGGGTGATCTTGGTGCGCTCTGCCAGGACGGTGGGCTTGCCTTTGGTCACGTGCAATTTGGTCTTTTGAAGGAATGGTGGCTTAAGACCCATAGGCAACTCTTCGGTCACCGCTATCTCATGGACGCGATTGTTCCAGGCGGCGTGGCCTGTGATCTCGACTCCACCGCGACCGCCCTTCTCGACGCCGAATGTACCACCCTTCTTGAAGCGACACGGCGCCTCCAACATATCATTGATGATCATGCGGGCCTACAGGAACGGTTCCTCGGCACGGGGCATCTCGACGAGACCCAGGCCCGGGCCCTGGGGGCCGTGGGTCTGGCGGCGCGCGCGAGCGGGTTGAGTTACGATCTGCGTGTGCTTTCGCCGTCACCACCCTACGACACGCTCGAGACGCGCATCGCAATCCGCACCGAGGGTGATGTCGCCGCGCGGGTGGCGGTGCGTTTCGACGAGATCTATGAGTCCTTGCGGCTCATCCGCGCCCTCCTCGCCCCGCTCCCCAACGGGCCCGTGCGTGTGCCCTGCGACCATTTGGAAGGGGTATTGGGGCTTGGTGCCGTGGAGGGTTGGCGCGGGCCGGTCGTAGTCGCAATCACGCGCGCAGTAAACCCAAAAAGCCATCACGTTCATATCCATGACCCCTCCTGGCACAACTGGCCGCTTCTCGAGCGCGCGGTGCTTGGGGATCTCGTGCCGGATTTTCCGCTCATCAACAAATCCTTCAACCTCGCCTATAGCGGCCACGACCTATAATCGCCATGCACAAACTGCTACGCCAAATCCTGAAAACCGGCATCCTCCCTCGTCGATCCTACGATCATCAGGGCCCGCGGTGTGATACCGAGACAGTCCGGCCATCATTGGCCGCAGAACTCGGACGGGCGCTTGCCGTACGCCATGTCGACACCGGCTCGTGCAATGGCTGCGAACTCGAAATTCAGGCCACCGGTAACGCCCTCTATAACCTGGCGGCGATCGGGGTGCGTCTCGTTGCCAGTCCCCGGCATGCCGACATCCTGCTTGTCACGGGGCCGGTCGCCCGGGCCATGGTAGATCCTCTGCGCATGGCCTACGACGCCGTACCCGATCCCAAGCGCGTCGTGGCCTTGGGGGACTGCGCCTGCGGGTGCGGCGTTTATACCGCCAATTACGCGACCGTGGGCCGGGTGGCCCGCGTGCTTCCCGTAGACCTGGCCATACCCGGCTGCCCACCATCTCCGGATACGATCTGCGAGGCCTTCGCGACGCTGATACGGTCCTGACCGTGGCGCGGACGGGCGCGCAGGGACGACGTTACCATCGTCCTTGCCTTCCTGGCGCAATCCAGAGGCCGGTGGTTTCGATCGCCAGGGCATGGGAGGCGGGGTCATGGAGGCTTTTGTTTTAACGATGTCCGCGTGTCGCCTGTTGAGACGAACCGGGCTTTTTTCCAGTTCCTGGGGCCTTAGCGGGACCAAGTTGCGGGCTTTTTTCAGTTTCCCGCAAGCCGCCGACGACCCCCTACGGCGCATGACCCTATCAACCAGTCTGATTCCCGGACACCGATGGCGCGCTTCGCGCGCGCGCCTCGCGGATCTGCGCGCGCGCGTACAAACGACGCTCTCTTGCAAACCGCGCCACCAGGGCACGCGGGGCATGGCGGACGTGGACATGTCCCAGCAAATCGAGATTGATGAGCGCTCGGGCAATCTCCGTCGGGATTGCCGAATGCAGCCCGAACCCGGCATGCTCGAGCACCACCGCCACCGCAATGCGCGGGTCCGGGACCGGGGCCATGGCGGTAAAAAGCGCGTCCGAATGGGGCCGGGGGCCTTTATATTGGCCGCTTGCCGGCACACTCCATAACTGCGCGGTCCCGGTTTTTCCGGCGATGGCATAAGGCAGCCGGTGGGCGATGATATGCGCCGTGCCAAGCGACCCGGAAATGACGTGTGTCAGGTCATTGACCAGCAGCGTGTCGCTACCCGCGCGGTGACGCGGGACCGCCGGATAGGCGTGCGGCGCCGTGTAATGAACGGCCTCGGTGAGCGGATTTTGCACGGCCCTCACCACATACGGGCGCATGCGCACCCCGTGATTGGCAAGCGCCGCCATCGCATCGGCCAACTGTAGCGGCGTCACGAGAAGCGGCCCTTGGCCGATGCCGGTGATGATAGTCTCGCCCTCGTACCAGGGTGAGGCATGAGCCTTAATCCATTGCGGTGTCGGCACGGTCCCCGCCGACTCTCCGGGCAGATCGATACCCGTACGGTGACCGAACCCGAAGTCCTCGAGATAACGGGCCATACGATCGATGCCCATGCGATAGGCGAGCTTGTAGAAATAGACGTCCGAAGACTCCTCGAGCGCCTTTTCAAGCCCGATGCGACCCATGCCCCACGGTAACCAGTCGTGAAAAATGTGATTATTGCCGGGGATATGCCAGGTCCCCCGGCACAAGACCCGGCGGTGCGGATGAAACCAATGGGTCTGCAGGGCGGCGTAGGCATAAAACGGCTTGATCGAAGAACCCGGCGGATAGAGGCCGTTTAGGACCCGATTGTCCAAAGGGGCGCGGGGGTTGTTCGTGAGTTTGGCATAACGGCGCCGACTGATTCCAAGCACGAAAGGGTTCGGGTTGTAGGTGGGACTACTTACGAACGCGAGCACCGCCCCGGTACGCGGGTTCAAGGCCACGGCGGCCCCGCGGCGGCCCTTGAACATCTCCTCGGCAACCGCCTGCATTTGAGCGCTTATCGTCAGATACAGATTGTCGCCGGGACGTCCGGGCATGCGCTTTAGAACCCGCACCAAACGTCCTCGCGCACTCTCCTCGACATCTTTAAAGCCCATGCGCCCCATAAGGTCACGTTGGTAGAGTCGCTCGATGCCGCTCTGACCCGCGTCCTGATAACCCGCATCCCGCTCGGGATGACGCGCCACCTCGGCCTTGGTAATCGGGCCCACATAACCCACCACCGCGTCCGCCAGGCCGTCCAGGGGGTAATTGCGACGCAATTGCGCCTGCAGGCGCACGCCCGGTAATTGCGGCAGATGGGCCGCAAGGCGCGCCGTTTCAATGCTCGTCAGATTGCGGCGCAGCGGCAAAAAATCGTCGGGATTGTGCGTTTGCACATCGTGCAAAAAGCGCTGAAGATCGCGGGTATCAAGCCCGATGAGACCCTTGAGACGAGTCAGTAGCCGTGATAGATGCCTTACGGCACGGGGTGCGATCGACACGGTATAGGTGGGATAATTCCCAGCGAGAACGACGCCACGCCGATCCAAGATCAGCCCACGCGCCGGCGGCAAAGGCAGCGGCCGCATCAGGTTGTCGCGGGCCAGTGTCGCGTAATAGGCGTGCCGTCCGATCTCCACATACGCCAACCGCGCCACCAAGACGCACACGAGCACGAGTACTGCGCCCACGACGATGCGTACCCGCATTGCAAAGAGTCGCCGCTCTTCACCCTCCTGTAACAAAAAGACCTTCGGGTTCACGGACCTCGTTTCAGATCACTGCAATGGCGTACCGCGAAGGGTATCATGCGCGTAGGGCGCAGACCACGTGGCCTAAAGGCATCAGGATGCGTGGCGCCTCTCCCTTTAAGGATGGCGGCCCTGCACGCTGCCTTCTCGGCTTGCAGCCGACCTTTGGACCTGCCGATAATAAGGCACGCCATACGGATACACGGTACCGGGGATGTGTATGGTGTGCCGATGGAGCGGCCGGCACGTTTCCGGATCCTTGACTGATCGCATCGCGCAGCGCAATGAGCGCAGGCCGCGTATCCGTCGGTTCGTTTCGCGTGGAGGTTGACACTTATGTCAAAGCAACGGTTACACACCCGCTCCCTCGACTCCGAGGACCGGCGAACCAGCATGCGGGCAGGCCTCGCGTTGGCGACGCTCCTCGTCGCGGCCCCAAGCGCCTATGCGCGCGGCACGGGCTGGCAACAGAGCGGGACATTGCTTTACCAGCACATAAGCCAGCTCCACTGGATCGCGGAAGGCCACGGACGCAAAGTGCTGTACGACTTCATCGACCCGAATTCACGCCCAAACCACGCGCTCTTCGAGCGCCTGGCGCCCCTTATCGCGCGCGATCATCTGACGATCCGTCAGATCTTGGTGGCCTATCTGTCGCCTACGAGCACCGGCAAGGCCGCCGCCGTCCTGCAATCTGCGCAACCCATGCGCGTGCTCGATCAAGGTGAGGCGCGCTTTGCGCGTTCGGCCGGTGCCGCCATCACGCCTGTCCCCATAAAGCCCCAGACCCAACGCATCCTGCGTCAAGACTTCCAGGCCTTGACGGCAGTCGAGGGGAATCCGTGGATGCGCTTTGCACCGATTTTGATTTACCGCGCCCGGGATGGCCGTGTCCATGTCTTCCAAAGGCGTCTGACCAACGCGCGTCTTGCGGCGATCATCGGCTCTGTAGGCTAAAGAGCCTTCGCTTCGGTTTTGTATCCGAGACCACGGAAAAATGCTAGGCGACCCGTCGAGGCATGGACGCGCCAACGGTTGGCGCGTCAAGTACCGGGCGCCCGAAGTAGAAGCCCTGCGCCCAATCCATGCCGTGATCGCGGGCGATATGCATAAGCTCCTCGTCTTCGATACCTTCGGCTATGGTCAAGATATTGAGGTCCTTGGCGATCCCCTGAATGCCCTTCAGGATGCAGCGCACGCGCTCGCTCGTCCGAGCCGCCTTCAAAAGCTCCATTTCGATCTTCAGGAAGGACACGGGGAGCGCGGCCAAATAGAGAAATGACGAATACCCGCTGCCAAAATCGTCGATGGCAAGCCGCGCGCCGATATCGAGCAACGGCTGCAGGGCCTGCAAGGCCGCTGCCGGGTCGCGCAACAACTCGCGCTCGGTGATCTCGACCACCAGCGGGTTACGGCTACCCTTCAACTCGCCCAGGACGTCGCATCCACTAAACGCCGCGGCAATCCGCGCCAGCAGCTGGCGTTCTTGTAAAAGGGCCGCCGAGACGTTGATGAACCGCAGACGCCGGTCCCCCTGAGGACTCTGAACCCGGCAGCGGTCGAGGGCCTGTTCGATAAGAACCCGGTCGATGCGGCTCACCAACCGAAGATCGGTGGCGGCCCCCATGAACTGGTCGGCGCCCAACACCTGCCCCTGCGGCAAGATGATGCGGGCAAGCCCCTCCTCGGCGACCAGCTGACCGGTCTGCAGATTGACGATGGGCTGGTAGGCGGCGTGCACCCGCCGATCACTCAGCGCCGATTCCACCTCGGCCCCCAACCGGCATAATCCGATCTTGTTCGGCCGCGCCGCGATTACCGTATCGCGCCCCCGATCCTTGGCCTCCTGAAGCGCCGACGTGGCCTGACTGATGGCGTCCCGCAGATCCTGGCTGGTCTCCGGGAACGAGGCCACGCCGACAGTCAAGGTGACATTGACCGGGTCTGCGCCGATAACGACGGGGCTCTGGGCCACACGATCGAGCGCCATGCGTGCCAAAAGAAGCGCCTCGGCGATGCCCCTGTCCGGCACGAACATGAGAAACTCGTCACTACCAAAGCGCGCCATGCGCGCCCCATGCGGCAACACCGATACCAGCCGGCCTTCGACATCGGCCAAAAGCGCATCGGCCGCCTCCGCCCCGTGACGATCGTTGAGTATCCGAAAGCCGTCGATATCAAAAAGGATGAGGCTGTAGGGCCGATCGTCATGACGCGCGATGAGGCGCTCGAGGGTGCGCAGAAAGGTAGCGCGGGGGGCGCGGGCACCTGCCGCAGGCTCGGGGCAGCGCCGGCGCCCCCGGCGCCATTGCCACACCGCGAGCGCGCTTCCAATCACGACCGCGCCGCCCTGAACGGCAAGCCCATGCCAAAACGCGATCTTCATCCCCAACCATTCGGTCCAGGGGAGTGCCAGCAGATCGTGTATGTCCGGCCAATTCGTGGCGAGCCTTGTCATATGCGCCGCGAGCGCGACCCCAAGCCCCGCGAGCGCCGCCAATCCCCCGACGAATGCCGGCGCCAAAGACTGATGAGTCCTGATCATAGGTCGTTCGCCCCCATGGAATATGCGCATTCGGATGGCGCAGACCTTCTACCGTGGTCTGTCCTTAAGCGCCCTCACCCTGCGACCTCTCCTGCACCCGCCCACCGATCCATGTCCTACTCCTTCAAGAACTGTGCCAGCGCCTCGCTCAGCTGCCGGGCCCCGAATACCGCGATGTCGCCCTGCGCCGCGCGCTTCGCCACGTTCGCGGCCGGGACGATGGCGCGCTTAAAGCCAAGCTTCGCCGCCTCCCGCAGCCGCTCCTGACCACGCGGCACCGGGCGCATCTCGCCGGCCAGTCCCACCTCCCCAAAAACCACGAGATCACGCGCTACCGGGCGATCCATGAGGCTTGAGGCACAAGCCAACAACACCGCAAGGTCGGAGGCCGTTTCGGTGACCCGTACACCGCCTGCGACATTCACAAAGACGTCATGACGCGCCGTGGCATGGCCGCCATGGCGATGCAACAGCGCCAGCAACATGCCGAGACGTTGGCCATCGAGCCCCAACGCGACACGTCGCGGATTGGCCCCCGGGCTTTCATCGATCAAGGCCTGGACCTCGACTAGTAACGGCCGGGTGCCCTCCTGGGTCACCAATGTGACGCTCCCTGGGGCATTATGCGCATCCTGACGGAGAAATAGCGCCGAGGGGTTAGTCACTTCGCGCAGGCCGCCTTCGGTCATCACGAACACGCCGATCTCGTTGACCGCCCCGAAGCGGTTCTTGAT
>JAJYPQ010000401.1 GCA_021795255.1 Pseudomonadota bacterium | reverse complement strand
GTCGAACGTAAGAAGGTCGGTCTTCACAAGGCGCGCAAGCGTCCCCAGTACTCGAAGCGCTAACCCCATATCTTTTGGGGGATCGTCTAGTGGTAGGACAGCGGACTCTGACTCCGTTAACCGAGGTTCGAATCCTCGTCCCCCAGCCAATAGAAACCAAGGGCTTAAGGTGACCACCTTAGGCCCTTTTCTTGGTCCTGGGACACTACCGGGACACTGAAACACAGGGCACGCAGGGCCTCTGGATTGGTTTCCGGGCATCGCCTACTGGCTGCGCCACCTTGCCCACTCACTCCACGCCTCATTTTCTCTCCGACTGCAACCGACGACTTTTACCCCGATTGTGTGGCCAAGCTCGAAGATGGCTGTGTACTCATCGTGGACTCCAAGGGGGACCCACTTGACAGACGCTGCGGAGGCTCGCGAAAACCGGGGGTAGGCGCCTTGTGGGAGGCTGCGAGTCAAGGTCGCGGCTGTTTTTGATGGCCGAACAGCGAGAGGGCGACGGCCGGGGCGTGTACGGGCAGCTACAAATGAAAATAGGGGCCCAATAGAACGTCGGTTATGGCCGACTTCTGACTCTGTGAAATGCTTTACCAATACGGTATACTAAAAACCCTTATGAAAGTCTCTTATGGCGATAGTGACCTTGAGGCACTATGCAGGCAGGTGTGGGCGGCGGCGTGAATATGCTCTGAATGCGGCAACATGAAAGGGCCAGGGGGGGTACGGGGCCTCCTGACAAGACTTTTATCCAGGAAGGCAGCGCGGAAAGAGCGACAGGTCGGACTCTGCAGGGCTTCTGGGAAGGATGCGGGGCAAAGAGCGGGACGACGATCCGTACCGCTGATCCCGACCAGGCGTTGTGAGTGTCGCTCCGATAGGACAGGCCAACCGGATGAGGCCAATGGGCTCGCTTTGCCGGGATGAGAGGGGCCGCTAAACCTTCAAGTTCCCGATCTGGTCTTTCATGCGATAGCTCTTGCCCTCAATGAGCACGGTTTCTGCATGGTGCATGAGACGGTCAAGCAGGGCTGATGTCAGCACGCTGTCGTTATTAAAGATTTCGGCCCAGTGCTTGAATGCGCGGTTCGTGGTAATGAGGGTAGAACTGCGCTCATAGCGCCCACTGATAATTTGGAAGAGGCAGTCTGCGCCAAACTTATCGATGGGGAGGTAGCCCAATTCGTCAATGACCAAGATTGACGGCTTCAGATACTTCTTCATTTCCCGCTTGATGCCGCCGGATGCCTGGGCGGCTGCGATCGCATTGATGATGCTCATCGCCGTAGTAAAGAGCGCCGAATGACCCTGCAGGCAGGCAGTGTGGGCAAGCGCGGTCGCGAGATGGCTCTTGCCCAGACCGACGTTGCTGATAAAAATGATGTTGCCATTTGTCTTCAGGAAGTCGAGGCGGAACAGATGGCGAATTTGCATCTGGTTAACGCTGGTGGGCCAGCTCCAATCAAATTGTTCCAGCGTCTTCACCATCGGTAGGCGGGCTGCCGTTATGCGCCGTTCCGTGCTGCGATCATCGCGACGACAGCTCTCACCATCAATCAACTGCGCTAGATAGTCTATAGGAGCCGATTGCTCTAATGCCGCTTTCTGGCCCAACGCGTCACAGTTCTGTTCCACGTACGTCAGATACATGGCGGCCAATTGTGCGTGTAGCTGGGCTGTGTCAGACGTACCATTTGTGGCATTGTTAACGGTTTTTGTTTTCATGAGGCCCCTCGTAGAGTGAGAGATCGGGTTTGGCCAGGTCGAGATCCAGCAGGTCCTGGCGCCTCGTCAATTGCAGAGGGCTTGCCTCCGGGAGCCTACGTGCCCGCGCTTCAAGCAGATTGGTGATGTACTCGCAGCTGAAGGCCGCGAATGCCAACCCATCCTCGATCGCCCGCCCGGTGGCCGGATCGCCATAGATCTCGGCCAAGGCGTTGATCTTGGCCACGTGATTGCGCCAGTTGAGGCGCCGCGCCATGAGACCCGCGTGATACTCATGGGCCTTGGGTGTCAGCGCCAGGAAGCGTAATAGCAGCCGCTGTTCATTGGCGTTGCGGCGTTGTGCGATGAGCGCCTTCGGATGATCGGGATCTTCCCGGTCCTGATGTCGGTCATAGCAGCGGTTATGCCGGGCAATGAGTTGTTCGGCGTGGTAAATGCCAATGCGATCCGGATAGACTTTCAGGATCACGCGGGCGCCCACATATTGGGCCGGGACGGAATAATGATTCGTCTCGAACGCCACGCGAAACCGTTTGGATACGCGCACTGCGCTGATGATACGAGCGATATCATAAGGGGCCGGATTGAGCGGGCGCAGATGCGCTCGCTCCTCTTCGAACAGATCGATCGGCCGCTGCCGGGTCGTGCTGTGGATACGGACATTGGCCACGGTCTCCAACCACAACAGGGCGGTCGGGTTGATGGCGCTGAAATCGGCCAACTCCAAGCCGTTCAGGAAATTCTTTTTGACATAACCTACGGCGTTTTCGACCCGTCCTTTTTCATTGCCTTTGGCTACGTTGCAAGCCGATATGGTAAAACCGCAGTGACGCGAATAATCCAGATAGCGGGCATTAAACACGGGCGCGCAACCAGCCAAATGTTCGAGAACTCCCGTTTTCAGATTGTCGATCATGATCCGTGATGGCACGGCCTGAAAGGCCGCGAAGGCATGCTCATGTGCGGCCAGGAAGTGCTCCATCGTTTGCGCGACGGTGAATTCCAGATACAGGCGCCGGCTATAGCAGAGCACCATGACAAAGAAACTCAGTTTCCGGCGCGTTCCCCCCACGGCGATCGTGCCCAGTTCCCCCCAGTCGACCTGGGCGGCTTCACCGGGCGCAAACGACAGCGTCAGGAAGGCCGGTTGGCGTTTCGGTCGTATCAGGCGCACGTAGTTCTTGACCGTCGTGTAGCCGCCCGTATAACCGGCTTCACGCAGCCGCTGGAAGACCTGCTGGGCCGTGAACGGATGGGTGTCGAGCCATCGAGCCACCAACCCCTTGAAGGGATCCAGCTGGTGGGCCCGTACGCCGCTTTGGCGCGCCCGGTAGTGCGCCAAAGCCGCCCAAGTCGATACTGTCCGATGATGGAGGTGCAAGGCCTTGGCGATCTGGGCCAACGACATGTGCTGGCGATCGCGGTAATCCCGAATCTGGCACCAGGTTTCGTAGGAAATCAGGCGCGCCTCCCGCGAGGCGCCGAGCGTCTCGCCAGAAGCCCAATCCCCCCAGTGCGCGGGGTCGCCGACCCCGCTCCCTGATCGCAAGGCCTACCCGGCCCCTCGCGCTTATCCCTCCACCGGAACGGGGCTCGCACTCGCTGCTCGCGTTCGGAACGTATCCCCTGTGGTGAGAAAGGCATCGGGCCTCCGGCCATTGGCAATATCTTCACCTAATTCTTGCAGGGAACGGGTAGTGCGGGCGATGTCATCTTGTAACGTGACGTTAAAGAAGTGGGCAATAAGACCAACAAAAACAAAGGGCTGCGTGGTGATGAAATCTTGTAACGCAGGCCCAGCGGGGCCCCCAGAGATCTCGGCCGTATCGGGTAATGCGGGCTTTTCCTGTGGATATTCCGTCACTTGCGAAGGGCAGAACTCTTGTAACGCCGTCACCCGTTTTTTCTTTTGCCGTTCGCGGTATTCCGGATGCGCTTGCTGCCAGGCGCTCACTCGGGCCACTGCGATCGGACCCCTGTGGTAATTCCCATTGCCCGGCTGGGCTAACCACAGACGCTGGCTCGCCGCCTTCGAGGCCTTTCGACAGATGGGCATCAAACAGTATGTTTGGTGATGCGTGTTGCGTGCGTCTGGCTGGAAATATCCCTTGCAGCACAAGCATTGGCGACTCTTGGTAGGTCTCATGGGGCGACTCTCCTGAACCCCATAATGCACTGCAAAAAAAGCGGGAGGAAAGAATCATTCCCTTCGATAAGAGGCGGAAACAGACGATGGGTAAGACTAAAGAAAGAACCGCTTGTCTCTCAGAATCACGAAGACTGCGCAGAAAACAGGGGAAGAAAAAGAGACACAGAAAAGGCACTTTCACCTTGCCGAATTCTAAGCCCTTTTAAAATGCCGCCCACAGGCAGGCGAGGCTTGCCATCAAGAAGCTGGGAGATCCTTCCGCAAAAAAGTTGCAACGCCGGATTGCGGAACTGCACGCGGCACGTATCGTCGGCGAATTGGTGGCCGGGCGCCCCCATCCCCTTAAGGGCGACCGGGCGGGGGAATTTGCAGTAGATTTACACGGTGGGCATCGCCTTGTTTTTAGACCGGCGCTGGAGACGGCGGCTCTCAAGCCCGACGGTTCGATTGACTGGGCAGCAGTGAATGAAGTGACGGTAATATGGGCGGGGGATTATCATGACTGATATGGTGATACGTACCTACGAGA
>JAJYPQ010000400.1 GCA_021795255.1 Pseudomonadota bacterium | reverse complement strand
CGGCGCGGTTACTGCCGCGGCTTGCGGATCTCGGCGTCACTGCGATCGAGATCATGCCGCTTGCCGATTTTCCGGGGCGCCGTAATTGGGGCTACGACGGCGTCTTGCCGTTCGCCCCGGATAGCGTCTATGGCCGGCCTGAGGATTTGAAGTCGCTCATACAGATCGCGCATGGTTTGGGCCTGATGGTCTTTATGGACGTGGTATACAACCATTTCGGTCCTGACGGAAACTATATCGCCCAATATGCCCCCCAATTTTTCACGGATCGCCATAAGACCCCCTGGGGACAGGCGATAAATTTTGATGGCGAGGGGAGTCGCGAGGTGCGCGCCTATTTCGTGGCCAACGCACGCTACTGGCTGTCCGAGTATCATTGCGACGGCCTGCGATTTGACGCCGTACACGCCATCGTGGACGACTCGAGCCCGCATATCGTCCAAGAGCTTGCCTTGGCGATTTCCGATCTGCGCTCAGGCGGCCGATTCATCCACCTCATCTTGGAGAATGAAGAAAATACCGCCTCTTATCTTCAGCATGACGACGTACGCTACGTCCATACGGCGCAGTGGAATGACGACATTCATCACGTCCTGCACTGCCTTTTGACGGACGAGACGAGCGGCTATTACGCGGATTACGCCCAGCGCGCGCGCGGGCTTTTAGGACGCTGTCTCACGGAAGGATTTGCCTATCAGGGGGAGCAGTCGCCTTACCGGGGCACGCCCCGCGGACAGGACTCGAGGGGCTTAGCGCTCACGGCCTTTGTGTCGTTTTTGCAGAATCACGATCAGATCGGAAACCGGGCGTTCGGGGAGCGTATCACAGAGCTTGCCCCGCCACTTCGGGTTCGATCGGCCATGGCGATTCTTTTGTTGGCGCCGTCGCCGCCGCTGCTTTTTATGGGGCAGGAGTTCGGGTGCGCGAAGCCGTTTCTGTTTTTCTGCGATTTCGCGGCCGATTTGGCCCGGGCCGTGACCGAAGGACGGCGGCGCGAATTCGCACGCTTCCCGGAGTTTAGCGATCCGAAGCACCGGGCGCGTATTCCCGATCCCAACCACGACTCGACCTTTGAGGCGAGCCGACTCGATTGGCGCGATGCCGAAACGGCGGAGGGCTTGGCCTGGCTTGGGTTTTATCGGGATATCCTGACCTGCCGGAGACAACGCCTGGTGCCGCATATGAAGACAGGCCGGATCAGGGCGCGAGACTACGACACTCTAGGCGATGGGGGTCTACGGGCACGCTGGCAGTTCGGGGATGGGGCCTGGCTCGTGCTTGCGGCCAACGTCGGTGGCACGACCATAGGATGGGAGCCGGAGATCGGAGCGCTCATTTATAAGGAGCCCGGAGAGTCCGGGGGCTGTTTGCCCGAGGAGCTCGGGCCTTGGGCGGTGCGCTGGTATATTACGGAGGCCCGCTCGTAATGGGGTCCGAGGCCGGTAGGGGTATGGACGAAGGGCCGAGCACAGACCGTGACGAGCGAAGGAGTCAGCCCACGACCTTAGGGGACGAAAGTGCGCGGCTTCGGGCGGCAGGCGTCCTTCCGACCGCTACCTACCGCTGGCAGTTTCATGGCGGGTTTCGCTTTGCCGATGCGACAGCCTTGCTGCCTTATCTCGCGGCCCTTGGGATCAGCCACTGTTATGCCTCCCCCTACCTAAAGGCCCATCCGGGCAGCCGGCACGGCTACGACATCTCCGACTATAACGCCATCAATCCCGAAATCGGGAGCGAGGACGAGCGTCTGCGTTTCGTGCAGGCGCTAAAGACCCATGGCCTCGGACAGGTTATAGATATCGTTCCGAACCATATGACGGTCACCGATCCCAACAACAGGTGGTGGTGGGATGTCCTTGAATACGGGAAAAGCTCCCGATACGCCAATTACTTCGATATCGATTGGAATACGCCCGAGCGGGAATACCAAGGAAAGGTGGTCATACCGATTCTCGGCGATCAATACGGCCGCGTGCTGGAGTCGGGCGAGATCACGCTTAACTACGATAGGGTGAGCGCGGCGCTTCTGATCGAATATTATGAACACAGGCTCCCCATAAGCCCGTGGTCCTATGCGAGCGTTCTCGATCGCTTGGCTCAGGCCTATGCCTCCATGGTGGGCTCGAGGGCGGAGGTCCGGGCGGAGATTCTGGATCTCGGCCAAGTGTTCGCTAAGCTCAAGTCCGTTCATGGGCGCGGTCTTGATCCCGAGGCCCGGGGGGCGGCCGTAGCCGCGGCAAGGCTGCGGTGTCGTGATCTGTTCTTGCGGTATCCGGACCTCGAGCCGGCGCTGGCGGCGGTCCTCGGGTTTTTTAACGGTGAGCGTGGCGAGGGGCCGGAGCGGTTCGATGCTCTGCACGCCCTGCTTGAGGAGCAAAGCTACCGTTTGGCGTTTTGGCGCGTATCGGGCTGCGAGATCAATTATCGTCGATTCTTCGATATCAACGGCCTTGCCGCCTTGCGGATGGAAAATAGCGAGGTGTTCGCGGCGACGCACGCCCTGATCGGGTCCTGGGTGCGGGCCAAAGACGTGTCCGGTCTGCGCGTAGACCATCCGGATGGGCTACGTGACCCGCTTGGGTATTTTGCGCGCATCAACGCCTGGGCGCGCCCGCTCCGCTCCGAGGCGACGGCCGCGTTAAGCGGTGGCGGCGGGGTCTTAGACCTTCCTTTGTATCTCGTGGTGGAAAAGATCCTCGCTCGCGACGAGGCCCTGCCGAAAGGCTGGCCGGTCCACGGGACGACCGGCTACGACTTTGCGAATCTCGTGAACGGCCTCTTGGTGGACGCGCAAGGCGAACAGGCCATCACCCGCGTTTACGAGACCTTCATCGAGGCGCGCGACCATTATCCCGACATGCTCTACGAATGCAAAAAGCTCATCATGCATACGAGCCTCGCAAGCGAGATCCATAACCTCGGCATTCGTCTGGAACGCATCGCAGAGCGCGATCGACGTACCCGCGACTATACGCGCTCGGCGCAAATGGCGGCGCTTTTTGAAATCGTCGCGTGTTTTCCAGTGTATCGGACCTATGTGGACGAACACGGGGTTGATGCCCGCGATCGACACTACATCGAAACGGCGTGTGCGCAGGCCAAGGAGCGTAACGCGCTCCTTGAGCCGTCGGTCGTGGATTTTGTGCGGAGCGTCTTGTTGTTGGAGGGCCTGGAGGACGCGCCGAGCGACTACCGGCGGGATGTCTTGGATTGCGTGGCGGCCTTTCAGCAATATACCGGTCCTGTCATGGCCAAGGGGCTCGAGGACACTCTGTTTTACCGCTACAACCGCTTTGTTTCGCTAAACGAGGTCGGGGGCGACCCCTCATGCTTCGGGGTTTCCGTGGAGGCCTTCCATAAGGCCAATAGCGAGCGCCTGCGCCACTGGCCGGGCGCCATGCTCTGTACGTCGAGTCACGACACAAAGCGCAGCGAGGACGTGCGCGCCCGCTTGAACGTGCTTGCCGAGATTCCCGATGCCTGGAGCGATCGCGTTCTACGTCTACGCGATCAGCATCAGCGCTTTAGGGCGAAAGGAAAGGGGGGCGCGCCGAGCTATCGCGACGAATACCTCTTTTATCAAAGCCTGCTCGGTATCTGGCCGCTTGATTCCGCCGATGACGAAAAGCTCGCAGCGCTGCGCGCCCGGCTTACCGCCTATATGGAAAAGGCGGCACGCGAGGCGAAGCTTGAGACGAGTTGGGTCAATCCGTGTGCCGACTACGAGCGCGGACTCACAACCTTTATCGAGGCGGTCTTCGATCCGGTCGCAAACCCCGGATTTCGGGAGGCCTGGAGCGCCTGGGTGGCACCCATCGCCCGCGTGGGGCTTTGGACGGCCTTGAGCCAGGTGGCGTTAAAGTTGCTGGCACCCGGGGTTCCCGATCTCTACCAGGGGACGGAGGTCTGGGATTTCAGCCTCGTCGATCCCGATAATCGCAGACCGGTCGATTACCCCGCGCGCTTGGCGCTCATGGCCCATATCGCGCAATACGATACGGCGACGCCTGCCGAGCGGGCCGCTTGGTTTCAGGGTCTTTGCGCGGCGCCCGAAGATGGGCGGATCAAAATGTTTCTTGTGCGCACGCTCCTACGCTTAAGAAGGAGGCATCCGGACCTCTTTACTCACGGAGGCTATGTGCCGCTTGCGCCATCGGGTTCGGGGGCCTCTCATCTGGTCGGGTTTGCGCGCCATATACCAGGCCGATGCCTGATCGTCGTGGTACCCAGGTGTTATTGGGCGATCACCAAGGGTGCCGGGCGTCCGCCCTTGGGGGCCGAGGTGTGGGGTGACACCGAGGTGGAGCTTTTGCCACAGAGCGCCGGCTTGCGTTTAACGGACATCTTTACAGGAGAGTCTCTTGCGCCACCGGGACGAGCGGGGCGGCTTTTGGCCGCGGACCTTTTTCGGACAT
>JAJYPQ010000399.1 GCA_021795255.1 Pseudomonadota bacterium | reverse complement strand
AGCGCGCGCCATGGAGCTGATTGACACCCTCGCCGTGTAGGCAGGGCGCGGAATAGGGATCTTCTCACAACGCCTTGAATGACCAAGGGAAAACGTCTTTCGTTCGGGGCAACTTGAGCCTAGAAACCGGGCTGATCGGTCAGGCCCATCGATCCGCACATCACGCTAAGCACATTCCCTCGATCTGGGAGTAGCGAGGATCCGACCTGCCCGACGGGGCGGTCATCGCCTTGCATGACTTCCTGGAGATGTTCACCGTCCGCTTCCAAAACCGCTACTTGGCGCAGCCCCATCGCCACACCAACGAGCGGCCGGCACGGGAGGCTCTGGCGACCCTATGCCACATATGGAGCGTCTGCGCGCCGCCGTGAACCAAGGTCGCGGCGAAAACCGGCCCCCTTTATGAGCGATCTGACGCAGCCGACTAAGCCCGCTAGCCGCCGGGGTTGGCTACGCGGCTTAATCTGCGATACGGGCGGCGTCCCCTTATGCCTCCCCCCCATGGGCGATGCTGGCCCCGAGGACCCGAATGACTGTAGGAGCGCGGTGCGTGTAAAGAGCTTTGCGAGGCCGCGCCTCGGTAACTTCCTTGTCGGCCACTTTCTTTCCCGCTCTCGCGGACCCGCATTGCTCGCGAGTACGGGCCTCTAGTTGGCGGATTGGCGCGTCCAACGGGGGCTTTTCAACACACCGACACTGCACCATACAATGGCGTGCGCCTGGGTGCCAATATGCGTCTCCAAGGTTCGGCACGAGTCTTTTTGGGTGACTAATCCGTATTGCCCGATCGCTTTCTCCGCTCCTACACGATAGAGCGCGGTCTTCTGCGCCGTCCGGCCTGCGCCGTATATCAGATACAACCGCTCCTGAGGTGATGCTGCCAGACGCCGCTGCACAAGCTGGCGGTAGGCTAGCGTCGGCGCCCCCAATCCATCTGGGCTCACGACTACAGTGGTTTTTGGGAGATAAGGGATGACATAAGAAATGGGCCGGGGTCCAGCAATCAGGACCACGCTTTTTGCGCCAATCTTAGGCATCTTCACCGCGAAATAGTGTTGCGCCCAACCGACCCGACCCCATCGAACGGGGAAAACGCTGCCAGGCACTGACACGAAAAACACTAGTGCCGCTGCCACCATGTTGGCGGCGCGCCTTTCCCGAAGGAGTCGTCCCACCAATAACCAAATCCCAAGCGGGACCAGCATCTCCAGGGGAATGAAATAGCGCATGTAGGCAAATACACGCAGCCACACGACATAGCTGATTGCTACCATCGCAAGTAGGTAGGTGGCGATGCGTGAATCGGGGGATTGGTGCGCCTCAGCGACTTCATGGACCCTGCGCCACCTCACGAACAAAACCTTTACACCCCACAACAGGAAGAGCACGTAGAGCACCGCAGGTCCATATTCCCTAAAAAATAGACCCTCAAACCGCTCCAGTGTAAACGGGGCAAGAACGATGTTGATCAAGCTGTGCGGCACAAAACTTGTCTGATAGTTATTGTAGCTCGACGACAAGGCGTAGGGGGATCGAAACCAGTTATTCCAATAGGGAAACAGGGGATTGTGGTACACTGTCCACATTTTGTAGAACCAGTACCCGCCGGTCGCGCCAAGCCCCGCCAAAACACCAACGCCATAATCGAAGGCCAGCAGAAATCGGTCGATAAGGCGCCCCCCTGGTAGCGCCGGCAGCAGAAGGGCGAGACAGGCGCCTACCGCGTATGTGGAGTTGGTCAGCTTAAACCCCGCGCCTAAGCCCATAATAATCCCGGACAGAAAAAGCCCTAGAATACGATGCCGGGGAGTCGGGTCGCCCATTAGCGACCAGAAGATGCCGAGGAGAGAACCAAACACGAAAAGGCTCGTGATGTTGTCGCCCATCAATGTACCCAATTCCCCGATGCTCTGGGCACCCAAGAGTCCTGCAAAAGCAATCAAGATCTGGGGCCAGGCGCTACGAACGCGGGAACCTACGGGTAGCGCCCGGCGGACGATCGCGAGGATCAGGATAAAATTGAGGCCCTGCACGGTTCCGATGGTGACCCCAGCAACCCACGCGGGCCAGTAACGAATGACGTAATAGAAGGGCACGTCAAGGAAGGGGTTGTAGTAACTCTGCAGACCTGCCGGTGCAATATTCTGAAAGACGCGGCCGGTGATCCATGCGTATGGGTCGTAGAAATGATAGTTCATAAGATCCCAATCCGCATCTTGCCCAAGCATAAGGACTAGGAGTCCAAAGAATACTGGAACGACGATGCAGGCCCACAGCACAAGATGCCGCTGTTTTTTGTCTATGTTAGTGTTTTGATGCGCCGAGCGATTCATGTTGTGCCCTAATGGTTTTCCTAGATTAGCTAGAATAGTGCCTTCACAATATGGCACATGCAGGCCCTCCTACCATTCCGCAAATGCGGCGCGTCGCGACTATGGACGCGAAAATCTGTCCCCACATAAAGATTCGGCGGCCACCACCGGAACCGGAAATTCCCGGCATATGGCGACGACGGCAATACAAGCCACACAAGTCCCGTAACTGGCTGGAATGACCAGAATTCGGCATGGGCGGTAATATATCACCCTCACTTCCGCACACTGACCGGCGAAGGTGGGGGGTGCATCTACCACATACCACGGACCACGCTGAGGACACTAGACGGGCGCGCGTACCCGCCAGGGTCGAACCAACGGCGACGCCCGGCAAGAAACCGATGGCACCGATAATCATGGAGCGATCTGGCAGCGTATCGGTAACCTGGCGGTATCCTAAACCAATATGCTCGCATCAGGTCTCCGTTGTTTGCGGCAAACTCTCCCGGAGCGCCATCGGCGGATCTTGCTGGAGGTAGATCAACATCTTGGCTTCGCGACGGCCGCGCGTCACGGTGTCCAATATGATGCCGGTCGTGAGGCTTAAAGAGGCCAACAACATGACGCCCATGGCTAGAATCGCTGTAGGGAACCGAGGCACCCGGCCAGTGGCAAGATAATGCAAGACCACCGGTAGTCCCAACGCCAAGGAAAAGCTCGCCAGAATGGCGGCGAAGAAAGAGAAAAATAACATGGGCCGTTCATGTTTCGCCAGAACACTAATTAGCCAGAGAATGCGAAAACCATCGCGGTAGGTGCGCAGCTTGCTCTGGGAGCCCAGGTGCCGGCCACGGTAACGCCCTTCAATATGGGCAATCGGCATAGAGAGCCCTAGAGCATGGACAGCGATCTCGGTTTCAATATCAAAGCCATCGGCCAGCGCCGGGAACGACTTCACAAATCGGCGAGATAGGATTTTGTATCCGGATAACATGTCCCGAATCCCGTCACCAAACATCCAGCGCACAATAGTGGTCAGAAACACGTTACCGAAGCGGTGGCCAAGACGATACGCGGCGGGGTCCTTGTCGCGCCGCACGCAGTTGACAAGATCATAAGGTCCTCTAACGGCAATTTCGAGCATTTTTGGCGCAACGTGCGCATCGTAAGTGTTGTCCCCGTCAACAAGCACGTAAAAGCTAGCGTCAATATCACGGAACATGCGTCGCACAACATGGCCTTTGCCTTGTTGTGGTTCCTCTCGAACAGTCGCGCCAGCCGCGCGGGCTACCTGGGATGTATCGTCAGTTGAGTTATTGTCATAAACAAAAATCTGTGCGTGAGGCAGCGCTTTCCGGAAGTCAGATATCACTGAGCCGATGCTGGAACCCTCGTTATAGCAGGGTATCAGCACGGCAATAGGCGCACGGCTCTTCATGGCTAAATTGGTTTTTGGTCGAGCGGCAAGAGTCTAGGGTCTTCGAGGCTAAATGTACAGGATGGCTGTTTGCGCGCGGCCAACAGTAAGGCAGGCGGGACACCGGCGCTTTTGGGATCGACGCTATAGCGGGGGTAAGAGTCGGGGTATTGAAGCAATCCCCATGAGACCCCCTTTCCGCGATCACGAAAGGCGTCTGTGGTCCGTGCCAACGGTGAAAATAGTCCCATCCGGTGGCCCCAGGAGTCGACGTTGCTTCATGGGATGGAGCTCAGGTAGACGAGCCAGTATTGGGAAACGCGTCGTTCTATAGCGCCCGATAACATGGTGCGTATCGGCGGGAGCGCTCGTGAATCTGGCACCCGGCACCGAATCGCATCACATCGTCTCGCTCCGATTAGCGGCCTGTATACTGCTCAAGAGGCCTTGGCGGCGCCGTCGGAAAAGCGCATTCTCCGGATGCGTCACCGTGGCGGAGGGTATCCAGTCGTAGAGGGCGCGGATGTTGACGGCCTCATTATAACAAGGGACTACGAACGACAAGACGGGCGGCGCGTCCTGGAATGGTGGGGAGACGTTTGCCGCGCTCACGAAAAGACTACCCGGCGGGCCGCGGTGTAGTTGAAGGCGAGGCCCGCGAGGGAACCGGCGGCCACCGCCCATACCGGCTCGCGCATGGTAAGCGGCACTGTCAGGACAAGTAGCGCGTA
>JAJYPQ010000398.1 GCA_021795255.1 Pseudomonadota bacterium | reverse complement strand
CCGATCTTATCTGCTCAACCTTCTGCCCCGCGGGACCCACGAATACGGCCGCTTTATCCGCCCCTCGGAGCTCGCCTCCTGGATGCGCAGCGCTCATCTCACGACGCTTCTCACCCGCGGGGTACGTTACGTTCCCTTTATCGACCACTACTCGCTTAGCCCCGACATCGACGTGAACTACCTCGTGTGCGCGCAGCGCGAAAGCGCGTGAAAGTCGACGCCGTCCTCTTTGATTTAGACGGGACACTTGCCGACACGGCGCCGGATCTCGCCTTGGCCTTACAGGCCGTCCGCGACCCCGGACTGCCTCCCCTGCCCCTAGCCGACGTCAGAAAGGCGACTGCTGTCGGCACCGAGGCCCTTTTGTATCTGGGGCTTGGCATCACGCCTCGCGACGATCTTTACGAAAAGACCCGGGCCGCCTTCCTCGACCATTACCATAGGCTCATAGGCCAGGCCACGGTCCTGACCCCGGGCATGGCAAGCGTCCTAGAAACGCTCGCCGCTCAAGGGCTGCCCTGGGGCATCGTCACCAATAAGCCCGAGGCCCTCGCCCGGCGCGTACTCAAAGCCCTCGATCTCGAAGGTAGCAGCGCGTGCCTTGTCGGGGGCGACACCGCGGCGCGCCCAAAACCCCACCCCGATCCCCTACTGTGCGCCTGCCAAGACCTCGGCCTTGAACCTGGCCGCTGCGTCTACATAGGGGACGACTCAGGCGACATAATCGCCGCCCGCAGCGCCGGCATGCCCGCTCTGGCGGCGGCCTTTGGTTATGCCTCGGCAAAAGAGGCCGGATCCTGGGGCGCAGACGGGCTTTTGTTGACGCCCGGCGACCTCCTAGCCTTCATCCTCTGAGCCAGGTCCTTCGTAGATACAACCCGCGGTACACGTCTCGTGGATGACGACCCGGCAAAGCCCCGGAACCCGGGCGATGAGCCGATCCCATATGTACTGGGCCAAGCGCTCGCTAGTCGGGTTCGAAAGCCCGTCGATGTCGTTTAGGTAGCGATGGTCCAGATCCTCGAAAACCGGCCGAAACGCCGCCGAGATCTCGGCAAAATCCTGAACCCACCCGAGATTCTTGTCGACCGCACCTCGCACATGGAGATCGATCCGAAACGAATGCCCGTGTAAGCGACTACACTTGTGGCCCTCGGGGAGGCGCGGCAGGCGATGCGCCGCCTCGATCGTAAACGTTTTGAAGATTTCCATAAGGATGCTACTCCCGCGCGCGCGTCTCGGATAAGGTCCGCAAGGCCCGCACGTCCAGATAAGGACCGGTGAAAGGCACGCCCGCCCTGCGGGTCAGGGGCCGATCCGGCTCACCCAAGTGATCCACTACGAGGAGCGCACCCCTCAGGTTCTGGCCACGGGTGTAGTCCGTCACCGTCACAATGGTCTTAAGCCCAGCCCCCATGGCCGCGCGCAAGCCGTTCTCCGAGTCCTCGAAGGCCAGGCACTCGTCGGCCCTAAGACCGAGCTCTGTGAGGACGTACTCGTAGACGTCCGGGGCGGGCTTTTTGGCGGGCACACAGTCGCCAGCCGCCACCGATTGAAACCAGCTGCGCGCATCGGGTCCGAGGGCCTTCCAGATCGGCTCGAGGTTCTCGGGCGTCGTGGTCGTGGCAATGGCCAGACGTAGGCCTTCGGCCCGCGCTTCGCGCAGGAGACGCAACACGCCCGGGCGCAAGGGGATCGCACCGGCGCTGAGAAGCTGGCCGTAGATTTTGGTTTTCAGGGCGTGGAGGCGCTGCACGATCGGCAACAAGTCCCCGGGCGGCCGGAGATTTGGCCTGGTATGAGTAAAGAAATAGGCGAGACGCTCCTTGCCGCCGGTCACGGAAAGCAGCTCGCCGTACAGCGCCTCGTCCCACACGATCGGCAAGCCCTCGGCGGCGAACGCTTGGTTGAAGGCCACCCTATGGCCATCGCGCTCGGTGTCGGCGAGCGTGCCGTCAACATCGAAAATCAGTGCCTTTAACATCTGAGCCCCTTAAGCTGTCTCTCATAGGATACGGCGCCCGCCTGTCGGAGCCTTTCTTGCGCGCCTCTAAGCTTTCTGGTATAGATTCGCGCTTGCTCGCAAGCCCCAATCGTCTCGAGCGCAGGAGTTACCCATGGCGGTCACGAAAAAGAAGGAAGTTCAGGCTCTACTGCACGGTATTAAGCCCTACCTCGTCGCCGAGGGCGAAGAATACATGAATACCCGGCAACGCGACCACTTCCGCAAGGTTCTGCTTGCTTGGAAGGCGGAACTGATGCAAGAGGTTTCGCGCACCATGCACGCGATGCAAGACGAAACCGCCAACCACCCGGATCCCAACGACCGCGCGAGCCAAGAGACGGATATGTCGCTTGAGCTGCGCAATCGCGAACGGGAACGCAAATTGATCAAAAAGATCGAGGAGGCCGTGGCCAAGATCGACGCGGACGACTACGGCTACTGCGAAAACTGCGGGGTCGAGATCGGCGTGCAAAGACTCGAGGCCCGCCCTACCGCGACCTTGTGCATCGATTGCAAGACCCTAGACGAAATACGCGAAAAGCAAATGGCCTAGACCCATGGGAGTCCCGCGACGGACCCGTGACCTCGCCGCGGCCGATCCTTGCCCGCTTCACGTGGGTCAGGGTTATCACACGAATCCCCGGTCCTTCCCCCCGACGGGTACGCGTAAGCCAGGTGCGGCCTCGCTCGGGGCGGCCCATCCCATTCGAGCGCGATCGGCTCGCCCCTATCCCGCACCGCGAAAGACGAGGCCTCTTAGGCGCCACACCGTTTTTAGCCGAGGCGCCCCGTGCGCGCCAAGACCCCCGGGATTTGAACCGTGATCGCCCACATCGTCAACCTCACCGCCGGCTGGATATTGGGCGCCATCAATCGCTTCGGCTATGCCGGCATCGCAGCGCTCATGGCCTTAGAGAGCGCCTGCATCCCGATTCCGTCGGAAATCATCATGACCTTCTCCGGTTACCTGGCCTCGACTCACGTCATGACCTTGATGGGGATCACGCTCGCCGGGACCGCGGGGAGCGTCGTAGGGTCGCTAGCCGGCTACGCCCTCGGTGCCTACGGAGGCCAGCCATTCCTTGCGCGCTATGGACGTTATGTCCTGATCTCGCACCACGATCTGGATCGTGCCCATAAATGGTTTGAGCGCTATGGCCAAGCCACGGTTTTCGTGGGCCGCCTTGTTCCTGTCCTGCGTACCTTCATCTCGCTTCCGGCCGGCGTGGGCGGCATGCCTTTGCTACCGTTCATCCTGTACTCGGCGGCCGGCTCATTCGTGTGGTGCGCGGGGCTTGGCTGGGTGGGTCTAAGGCTTGGCCGACATTGGCGGGCGCTTGGACCCTATATGCACAGGATCGATATCGGTGTGGTGATCGTGGCGCTTGTCTTGATCACAGCGACCCTCGTGCGCCATGCTAGGCACCGTGACTGAGATCGCCGCGCCGAAAGGGGCCTGACGACCAGTAGGACTATTTGAGAGCGAGGTGGCCATGACGAACGAGGCGCGCGACCCGATCGAGTCCCTTTTCAAGGAAGACCGCCTTTTCCCTCCCCCGCCCGCCTTCAATCACAAGGGAGGCATGAGCGAGGATCTGTATCGGCAACTGATCCGCGAAGCGGACCAGGACTACGAGGGGTTTTGGGCGCGGCTTGCGCGCTCCGAGATAGAGTGGTTTAGACCCTTCACCCAAACCTTGAATGAGACCCAGGCCCCCCATTATCGCTGGTTCGAGGATGGCACGCTCAACGTCTCGGCCAACTGCCTGGACCGCCACGTCGCCCGGTCCGGCGACAAGCCGGCCATCGTCTTCGAGGGCGAGCCGGGCGATACCCGCAGCATCAGCTACTCCGAACTCCTAGCGGAGGTCTGCCGTTTCGCCAATGCCCTTCTAGCCCAAGGAATCAAGACGGGCGACCGGGTCGTGATTTACATGCCCATGGTCCCCGAGGCCGTGATCGCCATGCAAGCCTGCGCCCGGATCGGCGCGATCCACTCGGTGGTCTTCGGCGGATTCTCCAGCGAATCCTTGAAAGGCCGGATAGAAGACGCCGGGGCCGTGGCGGTCATAACCGCCGACGGCGGACACCGCGGGGGCCGCGTCATCGGCTTAAAAGCCATCT
Source organism: Pseudomonadota bacterium (assembly GCA_021795255.1). The sequence continues at coordinate 335 of JAJYPQ010000398.1, read as the reverse complement.
GCGACAAGGTCCTGGACGATTGTCCGTCGGTTCGCACCGTGTTTGTGCTGCGGCGGGCCGGAAATACCATTTCTTGGCGCGATGGACGCGACGTCTGGTGGCATGACGCGGTAGCCGGGATGAGTACCAGCTGCGAGGCCGTGGCGGTCGGGGCCGAGCACCCGCTTTTCCTTCTCTATACCTCGGGCTCCACGGGCCGGCCGAAGGGTATACAACATGCGAGCGCTGGCTACCTTTTGGGCGCCATCGTGACGATGCGCTGGGTTTTTGATATCCGCGAAGACGACATCTATTGGTGTACGGCAGATGTCGGCTGGATAACCGGGCATAGCTAC
>JAJYPQ010000397.1 GCA_021795255.1 Pseudomonadota bacterium | reverse complement strand
CCTGCAGGCGGCCTGCTACGCGGCGCAGGAGTTTATCCCCTACGATATGCCCGAATTGGTCGTTGATCCCTTTGAAACCATCCAGATCCAAGATCGCTATCGCGGCGCCGCCCTTTGAGGCGGCACTCGATGTCGTGAGTTTTTCGATCCGTGCGCGAAACACCGCGCGGTTCTCTAAGCCGGTCAACGCATCATGCTGGGCCTGGTGTGCCAACTGCTGTTCCCGCTCGGTGTCGTCGAGCGAAAAGGCGAGATCTTGGGCTAGGCCCTCGAGGAGATGTATGAGGGGCGGCGAGAAGAGGTGGGTCTGTTCCGAACCGAGGGCCAAGACCGCGACCACCCCGGTCCGCGTGCGGATAGGGAGGGCGGCAGCCGATTGTGTCCCGGCCTTGGCGTGCATGGACCGCCAAGCGCTAAAGCGTTCGTCGCCCACGAGATCATCCGTGATCTCGATGTGACCGCTGCGTACGCACCGGCCCGCTGGGCCCTGTCCCTCGAGGCGGTCGGGGTTGGACGTGAATAAGCAGTGAAACCAGTCGATGCCGAGCGGGCGTTTTTCGCTGACCGCGACCACTTTGATGTTGCCCGAGCCCTCAACCCGTCCGATCCAAGCGAAGAGCAGGCCGGTGTAGGCGATGATGATGCGGCAGGTTTCCGCGAACAGCTGTTCCGGGTCCGGGTGTCGGGCAATAAACTGGTTCAACTCGGTGACCGCGAGGTAGAAATCGCGTTGCTGTTCGGCGAAGGCGCGCTCTTTGCGAATCTGAAGGTCGGTGGCGGTCTGGAGCGCTTCCACCCCGCGAATTTCGCGGTGTGCGTAGTGGTAGTAGAGAGTGGCGCTGGCAATCAAAATCAAGATGAGGGCCAGGGGAATCGCGAGGCGGTGGGCGAAGGTCTCGATCTGGGTTTGTAGTGGCAGACTGACGGCGGCGATAAGGCCGTACCGGGATGATTGATAGGCACCGAGTCGCCAGCCGGTGCGGGTCTCCCCAGCAAAGGTTCCGTGTTCGTCATAGCGCGATTTTCGGAGTGCTCGTACGAGCGCCCCATGGCGGAGGTCGTAGTGGGCCTTGAGCGGGTGTGGGAGCCGGTATTCGAGATCGCCGCCTCGCGTCAGGATGAAGATATGAAAGCCTGGCGGTAACTCCCGAAGCAATTGGTGCAGCTGCGGCCACGAGGACAGCGGCCGCTCTAGGACGATGGTCTCGTGGGGGGAAAACGGGCGCGCAAACAATAGGTAAAGGCTGTGCTCCTGGAGGAAAGGAGCCGAGACACACATGTGACGATGCAGTAGGCAGAGAGTGGCGACCGGCGGAATCGCGGCCTTGACCCTGTTTGGCTTCATGTGGAAGAGCCCAGCTGTAAGTACCGCATGGTCACTGGCATTCAGGATGGCGGCTCCCACGTTCCGGGGATGGTCGACCAGATACTGGCGTAAGACGCGCCCGCGGGCGGCGGGCGGGAGGGCTTTCAGGGTTGCCTTGAGGCGAATGAGGTCGTGGGTGACCGATTGCAGATAAGACTGTTCGATACGGGCTATGGCGGTGGCGACCACCGTGAGACGGTGGCTTGTAGCGCTTTGCAAGGCCTGCCAGGAGGCCACGATGAAGGCGAGCGTGGTGATCAGGATTCCGAGCACAAAAAACGCCCAGAGTTTGTTGATGGCATGCGGGACGGGGCTTCGGGGGCGCGAACTCATGGCCACTGAGACTCCGAATCGGTTCCGGACATTCCATGGTGCCTACGCGTGCGCCGCGGTCGCCTGTCCGGAGCGTGTGAAAGAGGGCTTAGCGCAAGCAGCAGCGCGTCCCGGTGTATCGGTAACGCTTTTCCCATCGTCAACCCCTTACCCTCCTTGTGACAGGTGTCGGCCCTGAGCACCCTCCGTGAGGGCTTATAAGCGAGTTCTTCTATATTGCATTTCGGTGCCCAGCTTGCTATATGTGCAGCATAGACGTTCTGGCGTCTTGGTGTTTACTAAAAAAACATTCCGTTCGGTGAGGAGGCAATACCTATTATGAAGTCTAAGATGTTAGTGGCGGCAGTAAGCGCGGCTATCGCGCTGGTCCCCGCAGCGGCCATGGCGGGCGTTAAGGTGGGCGGTATGGCTCAGGGGGAAATTGGATACTGGAAAGATACCAGTAATGGGGCGGTCGCGAGCCAAGGCACCAATACGACCGATAACGGCGCGGGCCGTTTGTGGGTGTCGGCCAGCCAGAAGTTGGGCTACGGGCTCACGGGCTTGGCCTTCGACATGTTCAAGGTCAACACCGTCGGGAACGGCAACTTCAATACCTCGCCGTTTGGCACCGGTGCCAATGCTGGCGAGTACTACGTCGGTCTGCGCGGTGGCTTCGGTACCATCGAGATCGGTAAAGTGGCCAGTCCCTACAAGTATGCCGGCGGTGTCGATTGGGATGCCTTCTTGTACACCGACTTGCAGGCCCGTGGTAACGGCGGCATGGCCGGCGGTATCTTTGGACAGAACGGCTTCATGAGCGACTCCATCCGTTATTCCTCGCCGGACTTCTCGGGCTTCAAGATCGGGGTCGCTTACAGCCCGATGAATCCCGGTGTGAACGGGGCAGTGGGTTCCGCCGACATGACCGCGCAGCACGGCGATTACTCCGCGGCCTTGACCTGGAAGGCCATGGGCTGGGATGCGGTCGTGGCCCACGATCATGCCGGGACCATCAATGGTCTTGCCGCTTATAAGCCTTACGTCCAGCTGGTCGGTGTGGGTGATGGCCTGACGTATGCGAACCTCGGCAAAGCCCAGAACAACACCAAGTTCGGTCTTCGATACAACTTCGGCCCGGTCGCTGTGATGGGTCAGTTCGAGAACTTGGATACCGCAGGCCAAGCCGCGGCAACCCATGACATCTTCGTGGGCGTCGACGGAAATGTGGGTCATTGGGCCCCGATCGTGCAGGCCGGTGAGACCACCGACAAGTACTACGGCCCGGACGTGAAGGCAAGCTATGTGGCGGTCGGTGCTTGGTATCACTTCAAGAAGGGCTTTGGGATCTACGGCGGTTACCGCCGCACCCAGGTGTCCGGGGTGAACACGGTCGTTACGACGGCCGACCCCGCCGCGGCCGATGGGACGCAGAATGTGTTCTCGATCGGTATGCGCAAGGTGTTCTAAGTCGTCTCTTGTTGTGGGTGTGAGAAACGGGGCCTTAAGGCCCCGTTTTTTATGGGCCTCTGCTACAATGGCCCGCTCAAAAAAAGGGGGTTTTATGGTGAAGGTCGGGATTATCGGCGGGGCGGGCTACACGGGGTCTGAGCTGTTGCGGCTTTTAAGTCGCCACCCGCAGGTCACGATCGCGGCCATCACCTCGCGCGCCGAGGCGGGGAAATCGGTGGCGAGCCTCTTTCCGAGTCTCCGGGGTCATACCGATCTTTGTTTTTCCGATCCCGCGGACGACGGCGTTTTGCAAGCCTGCGATGTCGTGATGAGTGCGACCCCGAACGGAGTCGCCATGACGCACGCCCCGCGGCTTCTTAAGGCCGGGGTTCGTGTTATTGATATCGCGGCCGATTTTCGGATCAAGGACGTGGCGGTCTGGGAGCGCTGGTATGGGATGAGTCATGCCTGCCCCGAATTCGTGGCCGAGGCTGTATATGGTCTGCCAGAGAGGCATCGGGAGGCGATCCGGTCGGCGCGCTTGGTCGCGAACCCCGGGTGTTATCCGACCGCAGTCCAGTTAGGCTTTTTGCCGCTTCTGGAAAACGATCTCGTCGATCCGACGACGCTCATGGCCGCGGCGATGTCGGGGGTTAGCGGCGCGGGCCGCAGTCCGCATGTGCCGACCTTGTTTGCTGAGGCCTCGGAATCCGTGAAGGCCTATAATGTGGGTGGTCATCGTCACCAGCCGGAGATCGCCCAAGGCCTTTCCGAGATGGCGCAAAAGCCGGTGGATTTCGTGTTTGTGCCACATCTTGTGCCCATGATTCGCGGCATCCATGCCACTCTCTATGGGCGCTTGAAAGACCCCGCGGTCGAGCTTCAGACACTCTATGAAGAGCGCTATCGGGATGAACCCTTTGTCGACGTGTTGCCGGCAGGCGCTCATCCGGAGACGCGCACGGTCAGGGGGACGAATCTCTGTCGTATCGCGGTCCACAAGGCCCCAGGGAGCGACAAGGTGATCGTGTTGAGTGCCATCGATAACCTGACGAAGGGGGCGAGCGGACAGGCGGTGCAGAACCTGAACCTTATGTGTGGTTTTGAAGAAACGCTGGGTTTGACTGATATCGCGCTCTTTCCGTGACGTTGCCCGAGAGCTTAAGGTCGCTATAATGCCCGCAAGCATTGTGGAGGTAGTGTGGGCAATCGCATAAGTGATCTGGTAGTCAAACGGCGCACATCGCCGCTCGTGCGTTATGGGCTAATGACCGCAGCTGCCGCCTTGATCGTCTTGGGAGGTCTCGGGCTTTATGAATACGGAGAGTCCGTGGCCGGGTTCAATGCTCAGGCCGC
>JAJYPQ010000396.1 GCA_021795255.1 Pseudomonadota bacterium | reverse complement strand
TGTTCTTCTTGCTGGTGTTTTTCATGATTCTGACCTTACGTATGATTCCCGATCAGGGTTTGGGGCTTGCTTTGCCGCAAGCGAGTACCGCCAAGGTCCTACCGCACCCCCATATCCTGATCGGTATCGCCCAAAGCGGTGCCATCGAGGTTAACCATGATCACCTAGCGCCCCAGGCGCTGGCCGTTTGGCTTGCCGGACAAGCCAAACGTAAGCCCGTGGTGACCATTGCCGCGGCCCGTGGCGTTCCGTTTCAGGATTTCGTCAGGGTGATGAATGCCGCGCGTAAAGCTGGCATCACGAGCATTGGGATCGCGGCTCGTCCCTGAGGAGCATACTCACCATGAATGGCGAATCACTGTCCGGGTTTTTTGGTCCGCGCGCGCGCCAGCCGTTTGCGCGCGCCTTCCTCGTGGCGCTTGTGATTGAGGTCGCCCTGGCGCTGGCCCTCGTGCGCCTAGACCATAGCCATACGGTCATAGTGGGTCTGCATCGTAAACCGATGGTGGCCCATTTAGTGACGCTTCCCCGACCACCCGCGCCCATACCTCCCCGGCCGATCCACAAACCTCTGCCGCCGCCCCCGAAGCCCAGGCCGGTGATTCATCACCGGCCGGTCCCATTGCCGATCCCTGTGAAGCGCCCGCCGCCAGCGATCCACAAGCCGACACCGCCACCGCCCCCGGCGCCGTCTCCGGCGCGGGCGGCCCAAGCCGTTAACCGTTACGCGGTCATGGTGCGTACCCGGATCCAGGCGGGCCTCGTAGTCCCGCGTTCGGTGGTAGCTCTGGGCATGTCAGGGCGTACGACAGTCAGTTTCGAGCTGACGCCAAAGGGTCGGCTGGTGTGGGCGCGCGTGGCGCACTCAAGCGGTTTTCCCCTGATCGATCGGGCCAGCCTCGCGGCGGTTCGCGCGGTGTCCTATCCGGCGTTCACTCAGAGCATGCCTCATCATGCGGTGGTGTTTCACGTACGCGTGGGCCTTAATGGGCACCGGCATCGTTATTGACACGATCTCGCCTAAGGCCACCTCGTCCGGATCAAGGGGGCATGATGCTGTTCGCGATGCGCAATCGTGGCCCGCGCTGGCCCTCGGAAAGGGCAGGGCCGCCCTGTACGCTTTGTGATCTGAGGGAAGTCGGTACATGAACCCGGGTAGAGGGAAGCGACCCTATCTGTGTTGCGAGCCAAAATCGCGGCGCGCATGACTCAGCACGACAAGGCCGTTCGTCTCGGAGACCAGTCGTGGACATCAGCCAGGAACTCTGTTCTAGAGTAGGCCCGCGCACTTCCCACAAAGGGCTCTCGGCGCGGTGTCTCTGGATAGGCGGCGCGCCCGCGATTCGATGCGCGACATGGGACGCATGCAAAGAGTGGGTACGGAACAGGGTTTGTGCGCGGACGCGGGATCCTCGATTTGGTTCGTGGCTTTCCGGTGCGCAAGCGCGTACGGCGCTGCTGGCGGATAGGCTGGCTAAAGACCGCGCGGCGCCCTCCGGTAATCCGATCAAAAAGGCCTGCGAGGCGAGCGCTGCCCTATAGGGTTCCGAGAGCCGACGTGGGCCTGGTTCTGGCCATTGTTCCCGCTGTAACGGCAGGCCGCGTGTTGGTAAGCGATTGAAAGGCTGTGTTCACCGAGACGTGGCACTGCGCACACATGCGGCGGGAGGCCGGAAGGTGCGAAGCGCTTGCCGCTACGCGAAAGTGTCCTCTCGCATTTTATCACTGGCATCATCGAAAAGGGTCATAAGCCATGTGGTTGCTACCGCTCTTTCTGCATACGACAGTTTACCGGATCAAGCTCGCGGCATCGGCGATCTACAAGAAATTCGGTAACGAACCCGATCTTCCCGTGGTTTTGTTGTGCGTGGAAAACCGTCTGGCCTTACCGTGTGTGGGCGCCCTCACGAGTACCGGCTGGGCCTGTCATCGGGTCCCGTGCTTACGCTATGTCGATCGCGCCACGCGCGTGCTGGGAGCCCGCGCGATCATTACCGATCGGATGACGTCAGCCAACAAAAGGCCGTTTGGGCCCATACCGGATACCCTGCCGATCGTGTTCATGGGCCGGGCGCGGCGCGAAACGGACGCCCTAGAGGCTGGCGCCGCGCTCTTTCTTCCGATACCGATCGACGTACCGGCCCTGATCCAGGGTCTGGCGAAGATCAGGCAGCGCCCCATAAGTGAAAAGTGGGCGACAGGCATCGATTCCAACGGCCTATGGCTCGACCCTCTCACGGCCCGGGCTCGGGTCGGCGCGACGCCGCTCGCCTTATCGCGGCGGCACTTCCGTGTTTTGTATGAGCTGGTCTGTAATCCCGGCAAGCTTCTGACGACCGAGCGGCTGTGTTCCGGGCTTGCGGGTCTGGAGTCCATGACGCCCGGCGCCCTTATGACCTGCATCTGGCGGTTGCGAAGGATTTTGCGCACTGCTGGTGCCCCCGATTGCATTGAGACGGTGCACCATCTCGGCTATCGCTACGCGCTATCTACCACCCAGGTCTCATACTCTAGCCTAGCGCCCGTACACACGGCCTCGGGCCACAAATGAACCCAAACTGACTAGGCTTTGCTGCAATCCGAGACAGTTGCTTCCTAGCGACAATCATCCCCAGGGTTAGTCGCGCGATCCTCGGTCTCAGACCCTGTAGCCACAGCTCCTAGCCTCTTTATCGCTATTCTTGTCGTACGGCCGTGACTATGTCTTCGTGGCTCCGTGCGCCCTGGATGCTGGGGAAGACCATATGCGTCACCAAGAAAATATTACGCCGCCAGCCTAAGGCCGGGAGGTCTGTCACGGTCGCATCACCCTAGCTTGCGGCATCGCAGTAAGGGGCCGCGGTCAGGACTCGGCGACGAGTCGCGGACATGGACGCATTCCTGGCCACAGTGGGGGGTGCGAGATGGCCATCGGGACCCGTTGTGGTCTCCCTCGCGTAAGTTCTGTAAGGACGAGGGGGGCTTCAAGAGTGCTCGCGTCAGGGTGCATTACCCACCACGGGTTCGATTGTGTAGCAGGCGCTTTATCGCTGGCTGGGGCGCCGCGCCTAAGGTCGGCGCCCTGAGTTCACGACGATCCGCGCCCGCCATTTTTCTATGACGGGCGGCCGTCAGACAGCTCTCGTTTGCTAGCACGTCAACGTCACGCTTTTGCACACTGAAAACGGCCTCCCCCAATACCGCCAGTTAGGATTCCCATAGTGGTCGGTGGTGCACGTAACGGCGACGACGCCATGCCGGCTGAACACCTTGTGGATGTCCAGGGAAAGTCGCTTGAACGAAAAATCGTCGCGCGAGTACCCGACCGGACAGGTCGCCTATCTTTGCACCGGTTGTCACAGAATCGTCATCGTGTCGTCATGCGGGCCACCAAGAATACTGGCCGGTCAATAATAAAAAAATAACGGGGGGCATTATGACTATGAAAATTTGTGTGCAGAGGCGGTCAAGCGCGAGTATAGGGCGGGCACCAGGCCGGTATGCGCGCCTATCCTACGTCTTGTCGACGGCTATGATCTTGAGCTTGGGCATGGCCCATGCCGCTCAGACCCAATACCCTTCCGGCAGTGTCAATATCGGCACTGTCAATGCGAAGACGCGTAGATCGACCGTAGCCAAGGCGCTGAAGAGGACTGACAAAAGGCTCACCTCGAAACAGATTTTCAAGGCCGCCCAATCCGAGCTGCTGATCAGCCATGAGGAGCTGCAAGCCGCGGGCCCCGTGGGCGGGGCGGCGCAAGCCTTAGCTCAATCGCCGGGCGTACGTGTGGTCAGTGCCGGCGCCGTGGGGGCTCAGCGCGCGGCGGTGAGCGTCAACGGCATAGAGCAAGGATGGGGTGGCCTACAGGGACTTACATCGAACGGTTTGCTGGGGATCACCTTCGATGGCGTACCGATGAACAATCCGGGGTCGGGCCTCTGGAGTACGCCCGAGATTCCTGAACTGTCGCTCATTTCTGGGATCAACGTGATTTACGGTCCTGGTAATCCCCAAAGCCGCTGGTACGACAGCCTGGGAGGCACCATCGGTTTCGTGCCGTTGCAGCCCACACCCAAGCCGGGTGCGGATGTTGGCTTAACGTTCGGAAGTTACGACACCGAAGGCCTCCATTTTGCGATGCGCACAGGGTTAACGGACGGATACTCAGCTGTTGTGGCGGGAGGGGCCACACAGTCCAACGATTACATAAGCTCCCAGCAGGATGGCTTTGCCAATCCCAGTCACGACCAAGCTCTTTACGCAAAAGTCGTAAAACTTTTGCCTCAAGGGAATGTGGGGGTAGGGGCCTATGTTGCGAATTCAACGTCCTATCGCCCCAGTTTTATACCGATCAGCCCCATAGCGGGTCTGACCGTGAATGGGTTCAATAGCTCCGGAGCCACGACCCCCGGGCCCTTGTACAGCCAGGGCACGTCGGGATATTACGGCGGCACCCCTTTTGGGGTTTGGCATAAGCAGGTCGAAAACGACACCTACTTAGTGCTTGGCAGAAAACCCCCT
>JAJYPQ010000395.1 GCA_021795255.1 Pseudomonadota bacterium | reverse complement strand
AATCGATGATCAGCAGTTGCGGGCGCGCCGCCTGCGCGTGCTCGAGGATGCGCTCGATGCAGGTCTCGGCCAGACCGTGCAGCGGACCAAGTTCCAGTCCGAGGCGCTGCGCGCGCGCGGCGATCTGCGCCAGCGACTCCTCGCCGCTCACGTACAAGCCGCGCAGACGCGCGCCCAGCGCACCCATCATCTGCAGCAACAGCGTGGACTTGCCGATGCCCGGATCGCCGCCGACCAGCACCACCGAGCCCTGCACCAGCCCGCCGCCGAGCACGCGGTCCAGCTCGCCGATGCCGATCAGGCTGCGCGCCTCGATCTGCAGCGCCACCTCGGTAAGCGGCGTGATGCGCGCCGTCTCCTGCCCGGCATAACCGCTGCGCTTGGGCGCGGACTTGCCGGCCGCCGCCGTGGCCGGCTCCACCACGAACTCGCTCAGCGTGTCCCACGCCCCGCACGCCGCGCACTGCCCCTGCCAGCGCGTGTGCTCGGCGCCGCACTGGTTGCACACGTAGGCGGTTTTGGCCTTGGCCATGCACGTCGATCCTCGATGACTGCGCGCAGCATAGCCAGTCACCGGCGCAAATCACGCGACGCGCTCGCGTGGGCGGCGGCGTGATGCGCATGCCGCACACCCACGCGGCATGCGTGATGCGTGAAGGGTTGGGCGCGCCGGGCCAACCGCGCACGATCCAGCCGACGCGCGCCGCAGTGGTCCGGGCCGCGTTCCGCGTCGAGTCATCCCGCACGGTCCAGCGGGCAGCGCGAGCAGCGCCTGCACTTCGTCGCGACTGAGCACGGTCGGCAGGCGCTCGGGCTGCTGCGCGCGGTGGATGTCGTTCATCCACGGCAATTGCAGCTCCAGCACCTCGCGATACAGAAACAGCAGCGCCGCCAGCGCCTGATTGTGCGTGCTCGCCGCCACCTGACCGCGCACCGCCAGGACGGACAGGAGCCGCTCGACCTCGGTCGCACCCATCGCACGCGGGTGGCGCTTGCCGCTGCACAAGATGAACCGGCGTATCCCCCCGATATACGCCTGCTCAGTGCGCAGACTGTAATGCTTCAGCCGCAAGCGCCTGCGAACCTCGTCCAAAAGACGCGGCGCCGGTGTGCCCTCCGTCACGACGTACACCCTCGGTTCCGGGGAGATAAGACATAGCACCTCACTTTGAGGGATATGCAAGCCCGTGCCGGGATCTTCGCGGTTGCGACGGCAATGGCCCAAACCACTGATCGTTGTAGGAATTTTCCGATTGACACGGCACCGGAAGAAGCTGAACATCCAGCGCTACACCCCGGATCCGGGGTCTACTTCTTGTTAGGTACGCATGACAGATTCCCGCCATCCAGTAGATCAAGTCCCGGCCCTAGTCGGGCAACTCTACGAATTGGTTGCGCAGCTTGAATTGCTCTTCCCTGGTCGTCGTTTCACTCCTGACGGGCACTTGGTCGGGAGCATCGGTGAGGTCATCGCCGCTCATCGCTATGGGTTGGAGCTGCTAGCGCACTCCCATCAAGGACATGACGCGCGCTCGCCTACTGGTGTCTTGGTGGAAATTAAGGCAACGCAAGGGTCCTCCGTTGCTCTTCGTGAGCAGCCCGACCACCTTATCGTCTTGCACCTTGGCAAGAACGGAGAGGCGTTGGAGGTTTATAACGGTCCCGGCATCCAAATTTGGAAAGCTGCGGGGGCAATGCAGCGGAACGGTCAGCGGCCCGTCTCTCTGAGCAGACTACGCAAACTCATGGCAAAGGTGCCAACCGACCAAAGGATTGCGGAGTGCGCACCTAACAATTCATTCAAGCCGACGCCGCTTCGCGGCGCGGCTTAATTCAGGCGTTAGCCGCAAGTATCGAAACCATCGGAGAAGCGATGCCAAACCTTCACGGGGCACCCTACGAGATTGATGATGCAGCTCTAAAGGCAGCTTGCAACCTTTCGGAACGCGTAGCGAGTCTACGCCAGAGCGGAGCACTTTCTCCAGACGTGCTAGGCCGCTTGCGGAGGTTCTTTAAGATAAAGAATATCTACAACTCAAACGCGATTGAGGGAAATCTACTGGATGTGGGTGAAACACGCCTTGTGGTTGAGCAGGGGCTCACTATTACTGGGAAGCCCTTGAAGGATCAGGCCGAGGCACGAAACCTTTCAGAAGCGGTAGATTTTCTAGAAGACCTAGCGAAAGACGCATCGCGACCAATAACCTTATCGGATATTAGGCAAATTCATAGACTAATACTTAAGGACATTCGTGACTCCGATGCGGGACGGTATAGAGCCGTCCAAGTCGAAATAAGTGGCTCAGAGTACAAGCCGCCTGGCCCAGAAGTCATCGCAGCCCAGATGGAAGACTTCTCAAATTGGCTCGCTGAAGCAAGTGTTACGGCCGCTAACACCACCGAAAACGCAATAGTAGTTGCCGCCGCTGCGCATACTTGGCTTGTTACCATTCATCCGTTCGTGGATGGTAATGGGAGAACAGCTAGGCTATTGATGAACCTCATATTGATGCGAGCGGGCTGTCCAATTGCAATAATAACAAAGGCCGATAGAAGTAGATACTACGATGCGCTTGAAATATCACAGTCTTCCGACCTCACTGCGGTTATCTCACTCGTAGCAGAATGCCTTGAAGAGAGTCTAGAGGAATATGAGGCTGCAGCGGATGAACAACGCGAGCATGAGGAATGGGCAAGATCAATTGTTAGCAAGTTCGAGAAGGGCGAAATAGTACGCGCTTCCAATCAGTATGAAGTATGGCGCAGCGCGATGGAACTTCTCAAAAGTGTATTCAAGCAAACTGCTGAACTTATCGGGTCGGCACGGCTAGGTGATGTTTGGTTTAAAGATTTTGGGCACCTTGAGTTAGAGAAGTATTTGGCGTTCAAGGCTAATACGTCAGCAAAGAAGACGTGGTTTTTTCGAGTAGACTTTAGGTCTGGGCAGAAGGCCGCCAGATATCTCTTCTTTTTCGGCACTCGGAGTCGCTGGGTTCAAGATCAGTGTGACGTTACGCTGCATGTAGCAAGGGAGGAGCCACCCGGATCGTTCAACTATGAAAGGCTTGAGCACATTTCGGCCCCGAACGTGCCTAGCTTGGCTGAGATTGGCTATAAGGCGGCAACGGAGGAGTTCCTAGCTCGGCAAGCAAATGGGAGTGTTCGAGCAGGAAAGATTGAGACGATCTGCCGTCAGTTCTTCGAAGATGTCGTACAAAAACATTTCAGCGGCTAACAAGTCGCTGCAGCCGACCGTCATCCCGCTATGCAGGCAGCCGGCGGCTGAGCTGCGGCGTTAACCGCCAGAAAAGGAGTAGGAATGCAGTGGACTAGTCTACAACACCTTCCATCGCACAAGTACGTGTGCGGGTTCTGCGGGTACAACGTCGCATCCTCGCAGGGATACTTCACGGGCGATCGCGTCGGCCCGCATCAAGGCTTCATCTACATCTGCCCGCACTGCGGATGCCCGTCGTTTGTACTTGGTCCCAAGCAAGTACCAGGCGTCGCGCCCGGGAATAAGGTCGATCACTTGCCCACAGACATAGCCGCCCTGTACAACGAAGCGCGCCAAGCAGTTTCCGTCGACGCCTTTACTGCTGCGGTACTAGCTTGTCGTAAGCTCCTAATGAATATCGCCGTCAATCATGGAGCGAAAGAGGGTTCAAGTTTCGTGTCCTATGTCGAACACCTGGCGAATGCAGGGTTTGTTCCACCCAATGGACGAGCATGGGTCGATCACATTCGCGCCAAGGGGAATGAAGCCGCCCACGAAATTCGCCTTATGGGCAGCGAAGAGGCAGTCGAACTCATTTCATTTTCCGAAATGCTCCTCAAGTTCATTTATGAGTTCCCAGCCAAGATCCCCGGTTCCAAGCCATGAGGCAAGTGGCGGCTAACCCCCGGTTGCAGAGCGACGCGGCGCAAGCGCCGTGCGCCTGAATCGGAACGTTAGGTTTTTCTCCACACGCCACCGGATATGAAAATCAAACAATACCAAATAGATGCATTTGCAACCCGAGCATTCGAAGGGAACCCGGCTGCCGTGTGTCCCCTGGAAAGTTGGCTGGACGATGGCCTTCTTCAAGCCATCGCGGAGGAAAACAATTTATCCGAGACGGCTTTCTTTGTGCCCTCTGAAAAAGGTTACAAGTTACGCTGGTTCACCCCGGTCAAAGAGGTTGATCTTTGCGGCCATGCAACCCTGGCATCGGCTCATGTCATTTTCGAAATTCTTGGCTACGCCAAGCCGGTCATCACCTTTGAAACACGTAGCGGCGAACTGCTCGTAGAAAAAAATGGAATGCGATTGGAAATGGACTTCCCGGCTTGTTCGCCAACACCCTGCGAGATTTCCGATACCTTGGCTAAGGGGCTCGGTCAGCACCCTATTGAGGTACTGGCCGCCGACGATTACTTGGCTGTATTCGACAGCGAGGCAACCATTCGCGCTATCACACCCAACCAAGCCCTGCTAGGCCAGCTTGATTTGCGTGGCGTCATAG
>JAJYPQ010000394.1 GCA_021795255.1 Pseudomonadota bacterium | reverse complement strand
TAGTGGTGAAACTTGTCTCACTAGTCGTGAAAATGGCGCCACAGTCCCTTCCCGGGGCTGTGGCGTTTTTTTGGCCACGTAACTCGTTGATTAAGTATGCCATTGGTCTCAGTACACGCGGGAACCGGTGATGAAAGAGCCAAAACTACGCTCTTGTGGAAGAGGGAACCGTCGGAACAGGAGTAACGAGGACAGAATGCTCTACCGGAACACGGCGGTCCCGGCGGCGTTTATCGGTGCGCGGTGGCCGGCCCGGTTTCGAGATCATTGACGGGAGACGAGACCCCCGCTTCATTGCGCGCACCGCCGACCAGTGCAGCAAGGTCACCGAGTCGATACCCTCGGCCTCCTCTGGGGATACAGGCTGAAAGCGCCCGGTAGCCACCAAGTTGCTAAAGTGATTCAGGGGTGCGCGGTGCCAGGCGTCCGCCTCCGCGCAGGTACAGAAGCGTTCCAGGTGTAGGCGCATACGTTCGATATCAGCAGCACCGATCCACCGCCGGGTCCCAATTTTGAGGGGCCGGATATACCGCGAGCACGGAAAACGCAATTTGAGAGAAGAGACGCTACGGCCGAGCTTTGTGGCGGCCTGTTCCCATGATACTGCGGTCGAAAGCCACTTCTGTGCAGATACTACGGATGACGCCCTAAAATAGCGCCGGTTGTCTGCGCTACGGCCAGGCGGCACGCCCTCGCAAAGCAGTCCATGGACCACCAGTGCCCGCAGACCTTGGGGAGACACCCCGAGCGTTTGGGCGGTAGTGGCCGAGGATACCCACTGCTGTGGGTTGTATAATCTGGCGTCCCCTTTTTTGCGGCCAGCGCGGGTAGGGAAGGCCGTCATCGCCGCAATCTCAGCATAATTCAGGCAATCCACATCAGTGCGGCGATACAGCGCCACCAGGGCCCCATCGACCGTGGGGCCTGACACCGGCCATATGCCCATATGCGCCAACTTGGCAGACGTCACGGTGCGGCCACGGCCGATACGCTGGGATATCGCCCCCACAAAAACGAAGCGCTGATCGAAGGCCTCGACATCCGTCTTTCGCAGAAACACGGTCGTTCCGCCCTGGCCATGGGGCGCCACTCCCAGCAGTCCGACCTTGATCACGCGCCGGAGCGCATCGGGATAGGTGCGCAGCCGTTGGGCGGCCTCCGTAACACCCATGCAGTGAGCCGGCATCGGGATGGAGCGGCGCCGGGAAGCTTCAACCTGTACGCTTCTCAGCCCTAGACGACCATCGGCCTGAATCACCGTTAGGGCCCCCTTCCGGATCGCCTGGATCTTCGTGGTAAGCGCGCTATCGAAGCCGATGGGCACAAGTGACGAGCACGCCTTCACCGGATTCTCATGCTGGCTGACCGGGGCCAGCGACCGCAAGAACTGGCAGATAGAGGTCAAGGGATAATCAACCCGTCGAGACCGCTTATCGTAGTTTTTCTTCAGAAGCCCCGTCTCCACAAGCGCGGCGATCCCCGGAGGACTGATCCCCAGCAAGGCACCGATTTCTGGAGAACTCAGTCTCTGAGAAGCGCAGTCACAGCTCCCACAGTCTTTAGGATACTCGGGCGAGGCCTTGTCGAGGATCACTTCCATCTGGCTACGTAGGCCCTCATCGCGCGCGGCAAGCCAAGGAGCCGCCAGGGCGCGCGCCGGAAGACCCGGCCGTGTACGGCGACTCTCATCAAACAGGGCGAGGAGGGCGCCGGACTGATTTTCCCCAATGGCGACGGCACTATTCAACAGCCGGTTGCGTTCCTCGAGAGTTGATGCCCGGTTAAAGCGCAGGATAAGCAGAATCTCGGTCAGGCGCCGGAAGGCTTCGGTAGCCCCCATCTGCAAAGTGGCGAGGACACGCCGGGCGCCGACGCAGTCGACCTCCGAGCGTTCCGCCGACGCCAGATCGTAGCCACAGCGGCAATGGCGAATACCGGCCGTTTCCCATCGCAGAGGGGCTGCGCACTGCGGACAGTGCGACAATACCAAACAACCGTGAGTAGGACAGGCATCCACAAAAGTAAGGTCATGGATGACGCGTAACCATCCTTCCTGGGCGCAGCCTGGACAGACCCTGTGCGTTCGCGTCCGTAGCCAGGAAGGCGACACCAGGGTGCCTGCCACAAGCACTGGGCTTTGGGTTGTAGGCCCGGAGCGTTGGCGGTAAAAGGCCCCCAGAAAGGACCCCCGGTAATCGCCTGCTGCCCGGGCCAAGGCTTCTACTAGGGGGACTGTTCCCAGCAAGAGTCCTATGAGACTCCGCTCAGGCACCCCGGTACAATGAGACGCGAGCGCCTGTAGCGAATGAAACCCATTGGCTGCGGCCGTGCGTTTGAGAACACTGCGCGGGCTTTCTTCGGGGTGCGGAAGCGCCACAAAATGGAGGCGTTCTAGCATACGGGGACGTTGGCAATGATGGCCCGCACAGCGGCGCTGTCGAGCGTAAAGGGGTTACGTCCGCGCACGAGGCAACTATCGAGACGCACGGCCGCAAAGGCCTGCGCAAAATCCTCCGCCACAACCTCATTATTGCCGCGATGCAAAGCGACACCGACGACCTCGTACAGGAGCTGGCGAATGGCGTTCATATTGCCAGCGGTGGCGACATACAACATGGCGGCCAGCGCCCCGTCGGTGAACGCCACCACCGCGCGCATGCCGGCGTACTCCACCATCCCCTTGCGAAACGCCTTCAAAACACGCACAAACTCCGAGTGGGCGCCACTGGCATAGGGAATGGCCTGCAGATGGGCCCGATAAGGAAAGCGGCGGGCGAGTTGCGGGTGCTCGTTGATAATGGCCTCGCATTGCGGCATGCCCACCAGCACGACCGGGATGCCGGTCTTGTTCATAAGACCCTTGACCCAGTCGCAGACCCCGGCACGGGTCTTCTCGGCACCGCGCGCCAGCAGATGGTGGAATTCATCCAAAAATATGACCTCGGTCCGGCAAGTCCCAAGTAGGGCGAACAGCCGTCGCTCAAGGGCAATCCTATCGCCACGCATTTCCACGCAACCCAGGCGATTCAGCATTTCGCTCGCCAGGCCCTTGATGGAGACCTCGGCCGGCACGGCGCAATAAAAGGCCGGGATGACACGGCGGATGCCCCTCTCTTCGACCCGCGTCTCCACAGGCGGTCTTCGGCTCACCAGGATCTGACAGATAGTGGTCTTGCCCGTGCCCGGCTCGCCGGTCATTAAGCCCGAAACCGGCTCGCTCGTGGTGTGCGCCGCAATAATGGCATGCTCGAGGGTGCCCATCGCCTGCGTATAACTCTTGTGCGGGACAATGAGGCGCGCAAAGCGCCTTTGCGTGTCCCCAATCACGTCTCCGGTCATGGTCCCTCCCGCAAAAAGCCATCGTAATCGCCATCGTCCTCGGGTTGCACCGGCACTGCGGGCGTCTCCGGGATGGGCGGTTTCTGCAGGATCGCCTTACGGCTCCCGACACCACGGGGGACCGACACATCGGCGCCCGCGCCCTCGGCCACGTCCTCCATCAGGCGGGCGAGCTGTTTGCGGGAGCGACGGCCGTCCGTCTCCAAACGACGATAGAGGGTCGCCTTGGCCTCAAGGAGCGTGGCCGTAGACAACGCCTGCCCATCCTGGCGACGACTTTCACAGAGGATTTTGTGTTCATACAGCGACAGCCCATTCTGGTATTCGGGATGCACCGCCTCGGCGCGGAACAAAAGCGCGCGGTCGTCGGGATCCTCGACCCAGACGCTGCTTAAGTCCGTCTCATCATAAAAGACCTTGGCCTTATGCCCGGTGCCATGAATCGCCAACCGCGCACCGATGTTCGGCAGACTGGGGCCGCTCCATTCCAGACTCGCGATATTGACGCGGCCGCCGCGAATGGCGCGCATCACAAAACTGCGACAGGTCAGATCCAAATCCGCCGCAGGGTAGCGTTGCGGGGGGAGATTTTCGGAAGCGAGGCGCCAGACATCGGAAGGCCGGCCCCCGAGCCCGGAGTGCGGCGTTTGGTGATAGACGTTTTCCAGCCAGAACCGGAAGTGTTCGCGCACGTCCTCCAGACGCAGCGTGGCCTTCTGTTCTGAGGGATATTCGCCGCAGTCGCCGGGGCTCGAGCGGGTCGTGCCGGGCATCATATGGACCAAGCCGGTATTCACGGTGCTAAAAAAACGCTCGATGTGCGGTTTTTCGTTCGGCGAGCGCGGACTCGCGTAACGCAACGTGATGCCATAAAGACC
This sequence comes from Pseudomonadota bacterium, assembly GCA_021795255.1. The sequence continues at coordinate 317 of JAJYPQ010000394.1, read as the reverse complement.
GGCTACGGTCTGCAACACGCCATTTTGAAATTCCGGCCCGTTATCGAGAACGATTTCTTGCGGAGCCACACAGTAGACACTGGGGGTGGCATCGGACATGGCATACCGCAGGGCACGCAGCACCTTGGCCCCACAGGGCGGGGTAAAGGAGATTTCCCAACCGACAACGCAACGGGAGGTGACGTCGATGAGCGCGCACAGCCAGGGACGCCCAATCATCGCCCCGCGGTCATCCACGACCAACACGTCCATGTGATAACAGTCGGCCTCCACGCGCTCCCCGAGCTCCACGGGTGGCTGAATGGATCGACCATGGC
>JAJYPQ010000393.1 GCA_021795255.1 Pseudomonadota bacterium | reverse complement strand
CTGGAGTTATGTACGCCTCTGGCGCTTTGCCCTGGATGGAATCCTGTCGTTCAGCGATGCTCCGTTGCGTGTCGCTTCCTACCTGGGGCTTGCCGTGTCGCTGCTGTCCTTTCTCTACGCCCTGAATCTCCTGGTGCAGACCTTGCTTTTCGGAAACCCCGTCAAGGGCTACCCCTCGCTCATGGTGGCGCTGCTCTTTCTGGGCGGCGTGCAGCTCATGGCGTTGGGCGTGATCGGCGAGTACCTGGGGCGCGTTTATGATGAGAGCAAGGGGCGGCCGGTATACCTCGTTCGTCACACGCCTGACGCCGATGGCGGGAATAGCAGTCCGCCTTGATCCTCTCCCGGTCAATGAGACGCCGCAATGATGGGCCCGACATCCGCGTCAAGACGGCAAGCAAGCGGTTCCGCCCGATTTACCGAACCCATTGGGCTGCCCGTACGCCAGACTTTGGCTCGGTTGATCTGGCCCGAGACAATGGGCTGGAATACGGACACTGTTCGCGTATGGGCGCGTGCGACAGGGCTTTGCGCGGCCTTGATCTTGTTGGGTCTTTGGTTCGGCCTGCACGTTTTGCCGCACGGCCCGATATGGGTTAACGGCGGACTCCTGCCGAGGGCCCGGTTCTGGGGCGGGGGATGGTATCCCGATATTGCAGAACACGGTTGTGTACGGAATGGTACTCCCGATATCGGGGAGAATGCTGCCTTTTTTCCTTTATACCCCCTGATCAAACGGCTTTTTCATGGTTTCGGGTTTTCGTAAGCGGCGGCGATTCTTCCGTCACTGCTTTTCGCGGTTCCCCTGCCTCTTTTGATCTCCACCCTGCTCCGCCACGCAAACAAGGAAACATCGCTCGCTACGGCTACCTCCGCCCTCATGCTCTACCTTGGGGCACAATCCTATCTAGTTGGCCACCACATCTTTGATGAACCTCACCGTCATGTTGGGGTCGTGGGCGCCACTGACTCGCTGTTAGTGGCTTTCCGCCACCATCAGCGGCATCGGTATGGTGGCGGGGTCCTTGACGATCTTTCTGAGCATGGTTGTACGCGGACCCTATATCCATAAACTGCTTCTAGAAGCCGGGTGCGGGCATGGGGCGGATCTTCAGACTCGTAATCGTGATGGGCGCCCTCGTGACATCAGGGTTCCTGCTCTACGTGGGTCTTCTGTACGCGAAATTCGAGAATTCGCTGGCGTTACTTCAGGTCCAGCGCGCATGGGGCACCTCCCGCTCGCGACCAACGTCTATAGGTTCTTTATCCTGGCCGGCGTCTTTGGCGGCGGCTATTTGAAGCTTTTTTATCCCTTGCCCCTTCGGCCAATACGCAACGTCTGCGTGTTTTTGAGGCCTCTCTCCAGGCCACGCTCACCTTTGTCATTCTGGCCCCCTCTCTTCGGTACGCCAGACGAAGGCCGCCACGCGTAGTGGTCCTGTACGTGGCGCTCGTTCTGGTCGGCTATCCGTGGCTCTTGGGGTCCCTCGAAGGGCCCATGTCCACAGTGCGCCCCGTGTTTATCGCCACCCCAGCGTTTCTCGCCATCGAATCCCTGGTCCCACGATCCTCGCGCACCACCCACGGGATGCTCATATTCTTCGCCACTGCTCTTGTCGTCCACACCGCGCTATTCGCTGCCGGTTACTGGATGATATGAGAATGCCCAAAAACATCCGCGCGCATGTCACCGACCTTCTCCAAAGGCCCATGGCCTCGGCCTCATCACCAGAAAGCCAGGAGCGACTGCACAGACAAAGTGGTTGCAGAGAACCGAAACCCCGGCCTCAAGCCCGAGGCCATCTACGGCAAGGGTTTACCGACACACCAAGACACGACGAATTTCGAGTATTTGTCCCCCTGAGAGGTAAGATGCAGCTTAATCCAGTGTCCGCAATTCTAAGGAAATGACAATCGGCCGCGCGCGCCAGCAAATCGCCCCCACACTGGCCACGTCCGCGCTCATTCGCCGATCGGGGCCAAAAGTTATTACCAAGGAGTAATGGCAATAACAAAAAAGCACGAAGAGTATCTCGCGCCAACGACTGTAAAATCGCATAAGCAAGCCCAACAGGATTGTAGGTTAAAGCCTCCTTGCGATAGAGTAGCCACAACTACGGACCCCATCGAATGACGCAGGATCACCATAAAAAACGGACGCTTGCTGCAAGCGTCCACGCCCTCGGGTTTTTATTAGGACTTATGCCCGGCCTTTTTCTTTGGTATGTGTACCGCGACAGAAGTTCTTGGCTAAGCGACCACGGTCTCGCCGTGGTAAGGTTCCAATCCGTCATGCTTTTTATTTACATCGGTCTACTCAGCCTCTATGACAAATGCCGGGTCACAAACAAAGAAATCGCGCTACTGGTGAAAGGCTCTTTATCTCCCGTTCTCCAACGCCCCGAGGCTATCCTTATAGGCGCTTTTTGTACGCTCGCGTTCGTTGCAGCCTGGCTTACAAGTCTCGCGTTAAGTGCGCGGTCGGCTGTGGCAGCCGCGCGCGGACAGCGCGCCGCTTACCCGACATGCCTTACGAGCGAGCGTTCGTGAACCACCATAAAATGTGTCGCTCTCTCCAACACGTCTCTGCTGTCACCATCTATCTGTGCGCATCGATTCTTCTACTAGGTCTCCCTATCCACTTCGAGTGGAGCAATAAGATAGCGGGGACAGACTCTACAGATCCCATGGTTTTTCTATGGTGGTTCGCACGATGGGCCCACGCGCTAGCGGCTCATTCAAAGCCCTTCTATACACACCTCATATGGGTTCCCATTGGCCAAAATATTGCCTGGACCACATGCATACCTGGACTCGCCGTTCTTCTCTCTCCCATTACGTCGGCGAATGGCCCCGTCTTATCCTTCAATATCGCGGCCGTCACCGCCCCCACTCTAGCGGCGATGGGCCTTTATCTTGTTTGCCGCGAGATCGGCCTTCCTTGGCGAGCGGCGTTTTTCGGAGGCTGGCTTTTTGGTTTCTCCAGCTACCAGTTCGCGCAACTCCTGGGCGAGTTAAACCTCGCGGTAGTTTGGGCTTTGCCCTTCCTCCTGTGGCTGTTTTTTTTGCGCCTACATGGTCGCATAGGGCGGAAATCCTTTATTGCCGCCTCTGGTGTGTTGGCCGCGTTTCAATTCTGCGTTTCAAGCGAGATATTTGCCACGGCGGTTGTTTTCTCCACCATTGCTATGACGCTGGCCGTTCTGTCTCCGGCTTTACTTCACGGTGTTCCGAGACTGAAAGCTACGATTCTAGAGGGTGGGGCCGCCTTGCTGCTTTCCTTGGTTATTCTGACGCCTTATCTTTATTCCATGTTAGGGCCGGCGTCTAGCCACCTACAGAATATGATAGGCATATCGCCCTCAGATGTTATGGCAGATCCGCTCAATTTCTTTATACCAACCAATGTCCTTTGGTTAGGTACCCGGGTATTCGGCCCGATAGGAAGCGGACTCGCTGGAGGCATATCGGATAAGGATGCCTACCTTGGGCTCCCGCTAATTAGTATTATGGTTCTTTACGCTCGCGAATTTGGCCGGACACCTAAGGGGCGATATCTTTTGGTCGTGCTCGTTACCTTTGCCGTCCTAAGCCTAGGCTCGCGATTAAGAATTCTGGGCCAAATAGCCCCCGTTATTGAGCCTTGGATAATCTTCACGCACCTCCCCTTGATTGGCAAGGCGCTGCCCGCGCGCTTTGCCTTATATGTCTCCATGGTGGCTGCTATCATTGCCGCAATCTGGCTCGCACACTCGAACTCGGCGCCTTGGAAAAAACGCCTAGCAGGATGCTTGGCCGTATTGTTTTTGCTTCCCAACATAGACTCCCTTCCTATGCATGGATCGTTACCGGCCCCCTCGTTTTTTTTCTCCAACCAGTATAAGAATTACCTAAAGCCCGGAGAGCGGGTTATTGTGTTGCCATACGGACCCAGCATGTGGTTTCAAGCGCACACGCACTTTTATTTTCGGATGGTGGGGGGGTATGTCGGAGGGGCGGAGCCACGGCGTTTTGCCGGAATCGCAGTAGACAACGCGTTGAATGGAGGACCCCTCGCTGCAGGCTACAAACAGGCCTTTTGGAAATTCTTATGGAAATACAAAGTCGGTGCCATCATAGTCTATGGTCCCCAAAGCAAAGATGTACAAACCCTTTTGGCAAGCCTGCCTGTGCGCGGCGCCATCGTAGGCGGTGTTACTGTTTTTAATCTGAAGCCACGGATCGCGGGCGGTGCGGCATCGCGACAGGATGTAAAGTAAGTGCGCCGAAAAGCATGCTTCCCCCGCGAAGTACGGCGGGTTTTATGTCACCGCGCGTATGTCGAAGTCCATGAGGGTTGTCGCCGGTCCGGTTCTGCATCGACCTTGGGCCGTTTGCCTGATCTCGTCCGCTAGGTCAAGGGTCAGCATCGCTGGGACCCGCTGCAGTAGATGCCTCTAATGGCTTTATAGGCATACCTAGTCCCCGCCCTGAACGGAACGGCTCAAAGCTCAGAAGCCGCGCATATGTCTCGTCAGCTTTCGCAAGGACGGTTCCATTCG
>JAJYPQ010000392.1 GCA_021795255.1 Pseudomonadota bacterium | reverse complement strand
CGGCCGGGTCACTTTGTTGGGTCGCGCCCGCGAGATCGAGGGTACGGACACCCTGCGTGATCGCTACCTACGCTACCTACCCCAAGCCCAGCAGTATTTCGCGATCCACGATTTCCGCTTCTATCGGTTATCGGTCGAGCGCGTGCGTTTCATCGGGGGCTTTGGGGATATCCATTGGATACGCGGAGAAGACTACCGCCTGAAACCGGGGTCTTTCGATCCGAATTTTGCGGAGGTTGAGCGAGGCGCCGTCTTGCACATGAATGCCGACCACCGTGACGCCCTCATCCGTTATTGTCGTGCCGCAGGCCTGGAGGAGACCGAACCTCGCCTCCTCGGTATCGACCCCGAAGGGTTCGACGTCCAGACCCGTGCGCGACGATTGCGTATTCGCTTCGATAGCCCCGTGCGTGATGCCGAGAGCATGCGGGCGGCCTTCGTTCGTCTTTCACAGGGTCTAAAGGCTTCCGGGGACGAGTTGCCACGTTCCGGTTCCGGATAGCTCCAGGCGCGTCCTATGATAGGCATTGAGGGCGGACCTGTGGCCGACGCTCACCACCGTACTCTGGGGTAGGCGTTCGCGTAGCAGCGTATAGAGTTGCGCCTCGGCCGCTTCGTCCAAGGCCGACGTAGCCTCGTCCATATAAATCCACTGCGGTTTCTGCAACAAGATGCGTGCAAAGGCGATTCGCTGTTGCTCGCCCAGCGACAGAATGAGCGGCCATTGTTTGTGCTCATCGAGTTGTTCGACAAGACGTGGGAGTCCCACGGCCGTGAGGGCCTCGGCTAAGGTCGCGGTTGGGGTCTCCGGGGAACCATGGGGATAGAGAAGGACATCACGGAGACTCCCCAGCGGCAGGTAGGGCTTCTGCGGCAAAAAGAGCGAAATGTCGCGGGCCGGGGTGGCCACCTCGCCGCTCCCGAAAGGCCATAGGCCGGCCAAGGCCCGGATCAAGGTGCTTTTGCCGCTCCCGGAGGGCCCCGCAAGCAGTATCGTCTCGCCGGGTTTCACGGCGAGCGAGAGGTCAGAGAGGAGGGCGCGCCCTCCCGGGACGTGGAGACTCACCGAATTTAGGCGCAGGGCCTGTCCCGTCGTGCGGCTGAGGGCGTCGTATTTCTGCACCCCATCGCGTACGCCTTGCATGTGTTCACTAAAGCCCGTCAACCGGTCGACCACGGCGTGCCACGAGGCAAGATCGGGGTAGATGGTAACGATATAAGAGAGCCCGCCTTGCACCTGGCCGAAGGCCGAGGAGATTTGCATCACAAGGCCGAGCTGGATCTGTTTTGCGAAAAAACTGGGCGCGGATACCAGGAAGGGAAAGATGATGGCCGCCTGTCCATAACCGGACGAGAACCAGTTTATGATCTTTTGCCGTTTCATGATGGCCCAGTAATTTTTGAAGATGAACGCGAATCGTTCCCCTAGGCCCTTATGTTCCTGGTCTTCGCCGTTGTAGAGAGCGATGCTTTCGGTGTTCTCGCGGACCCTCACCAGGTTAAAACGGAAATCGGCATCGAACCGCTGCTGGTTGAAGCTAAGGCCAATCAAGGGCCGTCCGAGCCTCAACATAAACCAGGTGCCGACGACCGAGTACAGTAAGGCGGCCCATACGAGATAGCCCGGGATATCCCAGATGCGGCCGTCAAAGGGGATGGTGAGGCGGCTTGAGAGTATCCAGAGCATGGTGATAAAGGAGGCGATCGTGACGATGGCGCTCAGAAGACCGAGAGAGAGCTTCAAGGTGCCGCGGATAAAGGCGCTGATGTCGTCTGCGATACGCTGATCGGGGTTGTCGGTGCCATCGCCCAGGATTTGCATCCGATAATAGGTTTGGTCGGACAGCCAATCCTTGAGGTAGTGGTGGGTCATCCAGCGCCGCCAGCGAATCTGCAGCATTTCCCCTAAATACATTTGGTAAACGGACCCGGCGATATAGAGCCCGGCCAACCACGAAAAGCGCAGCATGGCGCTCCAAAACGCCGGCTCGTCATAGTGCTGAAGGGCGTCGTAGAAGCCGTTGTACCACTCCGTGATCAAGACGTTGATATAGACAAGGCCTAAGCTTAGTCCCACGACTATGGCGAGTAAGCCATAGGCGGCCCAGCGCTCCTCGGATTTCCAATAGGGCGCGGCGATCCGCCACGCGCCGCGAAAGAATGCGCGATTAAACCGTTCCATCTGCGATTAAGCCCTCGACGCCCTGTGTGATTCCTGCCCCTCAGACCCTACCGGGGCGGTTTTCGTTCCGCCATAATAGCATGCAGCCAAGGACCATAAGCGGCCCTATTGACCGCAGGGTCCTAACTCCTTTAGGGTTCCTAGCTTACAAAACCCGAAAAAGGGCGTATCCCAATAAGAGCTTGAGGAGGAGATGGGACTATGAATAGGCGACTCACCACACGTTTATCCGTTATAGCCACCGTAACCGCTTTGGCAGTTTTGTCGGGCTGCAGTCATACATCCACATCCGCCAAATCCACGTCCCCTAAGGCCGCTTCGACGTCGAAGTTGGCCCAGGGCACACCCCTTGCCTCGCCTGCGACATGGCTTGCTTACGGCCGGAATTCGGCCCATGACGCCCGTTATCGGGGACCCAAAGGGGCCGCTGCCGTCAGCTGGATTTTCCGGGTGCCGGGTGCGCTGCCGCCCCATATGTCGAAGGCTCAGATCAAGAAGACCTACGTCGGCATGACCGCGGTTCGCGATCTGGTCGGGATCCCGGTGGGCGTGTCGGTGGTCGACGGTACGGTTTACGTTCCGGATGACGACGGTTACGTGTACGCCGTGAACGGCTCTAACGGACATATGTTGTGGCTTTTCAATGCGCGTAACGAGATCATGACGACACCGCTTGTCGCGGGTCATGGGGCTCACAAGCTTGTCTATGTCGGGGGCGGGAACGCCAACTTCAGCTACACCCAAGCCGTGAAATTCGGTCACAAGGGTACACGCGTGGTTCGCGGCACCGATATCAGTGGAATCTATGCCGTGCATGCGCAAACCGGCCGCCTGGCCTGGGTTTACCATACGAAGGGCGAAGATATGCCAACACCCATCATCACTGGCGGCACGCTCGTCTTTGGGGGCGGGGACGGTCACATCTACGGCTTGAATGCAGCGACCGGAAAGCTCAAGTGGAAGGTTGGCATCACATCGTTTGTGAGTATGTCGTCTGCGACCCGCTATAAGAATCTTGTCATCATGGCTGGCACCCATCCGAACGCGGTGTACGCAGTGAACGCAACGACCGGTAAGCTCGTCTGGCACACAAGCCCCATGGGGGTCTTTTCGAGCAGTATGGGCGATTGTGCGCCGGCCCAAAGCCAGGGCGTAGTGGTGACCCAGTTCGAACAGCGGGCCCGGGGCGTGCATCGCGCCAAAAGCGTCGAGATCGGACTCAACGCCCAAACCGGTAAGATGCTGTGGGAGACGACGCTTGGGGCCGGGAAGGTGCCGCCGCGCAACAAGGACGCGGTGCCTATGGTTGCAGGAGGTGTGGTCTACACCGGGAGCCCGGTGACAGCGAGCGCTTATGCCCTCGACCTCAAGACCGGGAAGATGCTCTGGCATACGCCCCTTAAGGTCAAGATGAAGGCGGCCCCGAGTGTAGCCGGGAAGGACCTACTCTATCCGGTCGGGAATGGCGCCATCTTCGTGATAAACCGCAAGACCGGGACGATCGTAGGTCGATACATGACCCATCACGGCGGTTTCGGGCCGCAAAACGGGGTCGTGATCGACCACACGTTTGTGATTGGCAGCAATTTTGGGTGGTTATACGCGGTGCCGATCAAGACCATCATGGCAAAGCTTATCAAGACCACAATTGCAAAGCCCCAGCACTCGTAGGGCCAGGATCCCCCGCGCCCTTGGGCGCGGGGTGCAGGCCTGGAGCGCGCGTCGGCGCCTGCTCGTGTCGACGCTCGTAGGTGTCGTCGTCTACGTCCTTACCCCGGCCACCTATCTCGTCGATAGCCGCTTGTTATTGGGCTGGGACGGCGCCTGTCTCACCTTTCTTCTCATGGCCTGGACGGTCATGGGTCTTGCGAACGCCAAGGAGACGTGCCGCAGTACCTTGGAGCAAGACCAGAGCGGGCTTACCGTTCTTCTCGTCGCGACCTTGGCGGCTTGCGCGAGCCTCTTTGCCATCCTTTTTCTTTTGAGTCAGGGCAAGGGGGCGGCATCCACCCTGAAAGTGGCGCACCTGGCCTTAGCGATATCGGCCGTGATCAGTTCCTGGTTCGTCGTCCATACGCTTTTTGCCTTTCACTATGCCCATAGTTTCTATCGGGGGCGGGCGGTGCAAGACGGGGTGCGCGACGAGGGTGGGATCCGTTTTCCGGGGGGCGCGCTCCCGCACTACGTGGATTTTTTGTACTTCTCGTTTGTTATCGGTATGACGTCCCAGGTCTCGGACGTATCGATTACCTCGCATAGCATCCGGCGCGCCGCGCTGATCCACGGCATTCTGTCGTTTGCCTTCAATACCTTGGTGCTCGCGCTCACGATCAATATCGTGGCGGGCATTGTCGAGCATGGGTATTTAG
>JAJYPQ010000391.1 GCA_021795255.1 Pseudomonadota bacterium | reverse complement strand
ATGGGGGGTACTAAGGTAGCGGGTAGGGGTGAGATCGTGGCTTGTGGGGCTTCCTACGCGGCTGTTTTTTGCGACGGGATGAGTTAAGTACCCGGGTCGCGGCTAACGCTCATGGCCGTCGAGAATCCGCAAGCTTCCGTCCTTCCAGGCCAGCCACAGTTGATACGTCATATACACATCGCGCTCGCAGTTACCTTCATAACTGTCGGGAAAGCTTGGCGGCGCAATCATAAACTGCATTTTGAACGTGTTCTCCAAGCTACTGCCTCTGATTCTCGGGCTCCAACATATTTCGCACAGGTCGGTGTGCTTACCCTTTAGCGTAAAACGCGCCCCTGCCGACTGCGCGAATTTTGCCATGTTATCGAGATCGTAACAATTACCATTGTAGGTAACGATTTCTGCAACGGTCTCTATGCGTGTGAGGGCATCCACTATCGCCGTACCTCGATAAGGCTTGAACTGATTGTCTCCAACCGAGTACACACCCACAATATCGTTACCCGTATCAATTACCAGAATGTCCGCTTTCATCCCCTATACTCCGAAGTTACGCAGCCGTTTTCTGCGCTGGGATGAGCCACGCGCCAGGGAGCGCGGCCGCGATTCGCTCGGCCAGCTGCGAATCGCCCCATACCACTAATGCGCTAGGGAAGGGTGCGGAATGCGCGCCACCGCCGAAGCGCAGGCGGCCACGCAGCATAATAATATCGGCCCGACCGGCCACATTATCGTGCCACCAGCGCGTGTCCGTCCGCGAAGGTACCAGGCCGATGACGACGGTACCGCCATTCGCTTCCTTTTTGCACTTGGCGACCCAGGCTGGGAGCGCCCGACTATAAGGCGGGTTCACGAATACGAGGCCTTGCCAGGGGTGCGCGAGGCCGTCATCGGCCTCTGTCCAGTGTGCGAGCGCGGGCACCGGGCCGTCCGGTGATGGCGAGCAGGGGTCGAGATCGAAGGTCTCGCGGTTGGCGGCGGACAAAATAGCAGCCAGCAAGTCCGCCGGCGTCGCCCAAGTCTGATCGCGCGAGGAGAGGCAAGCGGCGAAGTTTTTGCGCTTGACGATGCGCGGCACGACCTTAAGGGCTCCGGCCAGGGCCAGGTAACTTGCCACGGTCCCCTGCCCGGCGGCGAGCACCGCTATCGTATTCCGGGAGAGCGCGGCCTTCCGCGCCGCTTCCCTCTGTCCATACCGTACGGCCAACGCTTCGGGTGTGGGCCGCAGTTCGTAGCCAGCCTCGCGCAGGGCGGCCGTCAGGACGGATAGCCGACCCTGGCCCTTTTTCAACCGGGTGACGGTTTGCCGGGGCAAGTCCAGGTCCGGTAGGTGGCTCAAAAAGTGATACATTTTTGTCTCATTTTCTAGGCCAGTCTACATGATGTTTTGGGCGGGAAGAATCGTGGGCCGGTTATCCCAAAAACCGGGACCGGGACCTCGCCATCCTTCATCTGGCGCTTCGACCGCCACGACGGTGACACTATCTGGAGAAAGTACGATCACCTCGTGCTCGGCCGTGTTAAGCCACGCGACCGCCTGCACATGCGCTGTGACCACTTGCCCATCCTGGCGGCCCGCAAAGAACTCCGCTACGTCCTTTGCTAAGGTCCAGCAATACCCAAAATCCTCCGGGCCTTTGCAACCGCGGTACGCGACAATCGTCTTCCCTTGGATTTTACGCGTCTCCCGTTCCTCTCTTGGAGTCAAAAACCCCCGACCACAGACAATCGACTCGATGAGCGTGTTCGTCTCGATCTGACGCGACCGTATGCCCAGCACCGCAATTTCGGCTCTAACGTCATCAATGACCCGCCGTAGCAGATTCCCCCTTTTACTGCATACCCAGCACTCTCTAAAAATTTGATGATCCCCGATAGTGAAACGGCGGTACCTGAGCAGGTGCCTTGCGATGATCTCGATTGCCTTGTCTTGCACAATCTCTCGAAAACCTCTGTCGTCTTTCCCTAATTTATCCCGAATGAGCTTGTTGGCTGCGTTCATATGGTTTTCCTCACGATACGCGGATAAAAAGGCCGGGGGTCGCACCCCGGCCATGGTTGGGTTACGCGGCGTCTACCGGTGTGTGGTGTAGAGCAAAAAGATAATAGCCCTTCGAGTCATAGCAGACATTCAGGGGGTTACGGTTACCCCCTTCGCGCACTGCCTGGTGCGCACGGAGGACGGTATCGAGATCGCCGTCCGCAAGTAGCGTGGCACCGTGGCCCAAGAAAAATCTTGGCGAATCGTCAGTGACCACTGTGTCCGCAGCGTCCGCGCCATAATCGAGATTTTGCCGAGCAAAACGCTCGCCAAGATTCAGGAAAGCATCCAGGTCAGGATGGATACCGCGCAAGAGATCCGCAGGCGTCCCATCAAAGTCCGCGGGGACATCAACGACGAGCGGGAACCGCAATTGGCTCTTCGGCTTCTTCGGTCGTGCCATATACACCTCCTAATGGCCGCCCACGGCGGACGGCCTGCTTGTATCCCCATGCACGGAAATTCGTGCAGGTGTACCTATTATTCATGTCAGCCAGGCGCATGTGGTGACGAATAGCGCCCAAAACAGGGCCGAGTTTGTACGGGATCACGGCCGGTGCCACCGGCGGACCAGCCGGTCCAGCCCGACGGCCACCAGCCCCCCGATGAAGATCGCCAGGCCGACCGTAAGCGAGGCCTTCCAAGAGTGCGCGAGGTATTGATACGACGGCGCAAGCCAGCGCCACCCCGGCACGATCCAGTGACCGTTGAAGTAGAACTGATGCCCAAGGAACGCGGCTCGCGCGTCCAACATTAGGAAACGCAGGGCCGTCCACGGTCGCGGCTCGATGCCGCGCACGGCCCATAAGATCAGTCCCGCTACGCTCGGCGTGACCAGCAGAAAGCGCGTAGCGCGCGCGGCTGGGCCGATCGCTTTCATTTTGATGCCCTCCGCTTGTAGGCCTTCTTGGTCCCCGCTTTGGGCTTCGCCGCGACGGCTTTGGCAGTGGCCGGAAGTGCGAGCGCGGGCCCGGACTTCGCGACCTCGACGCGCTTCACTACAAAAGCCTTTTGGCGGTCTTCAAAGTCCGCGAGCGTGCGCGTGCCGGTGGCCACTTCGGAAAGCGCGTCTTCCCAAAGTCCCGTTACGCCCGGGTCTGTCAGAACGGGCGGCAAGGCTGCGACCAGGGCGCGCCCGCGTAGGGTGCTGATGACCTGCTTACCCTTCCGCTCGATGAATTCCCGCTTGACCAGGGTTTCCAGGATTGCGGCGCGCGTCGCCTCGGTGCCGAGCCCTGAGGTCTCTTTCAGACGCGCCTTGATCTTCGGGTCGGTCACCAATTTATGGACGCTGCTCATGGCCGCGATCAAGGTTCCGTCTGTGAACCGGCTCGGCGGTTTCGTGACCCGGTGATCGATGGTGCCAGACACCCACACAACAGGGTCGCCCACTTTCATGAGCGGCAACACCTGCGCGTCTTCCTCGTCTTTCTCCTTCGTTTCGGGTTGCAGGACGCTCCGCCAGCCTATGGCTTTTATGACACGTCCACGGGCCAGCCACTGATGGCCTCCCGCATCCGTCACCGTGATGGTCTTGGTGAAGGCATGCGGCGGGTAGAACTGGCAAACATAGGCCTTAACGATCAATTCATAGACCTGCTTTTCGGCCTCACTTAGCGCTGAAATCGACACCTGGTCATGGCTGGTCGGGATGATGCCATGGTGAGCCGTGATCTTGGCGTCGTTCCAGGCAGCGGACTTGAGGCTTAGGTCCGCGCCTTGGGTGAGTGGGGCCATCGAGGGATTGACGGTGGCGATGGCGGCCAGAACCAACCGCGCATCGGTGAGCTGTGACTCTGGCAAATACGGGCAGTCGGTGCGCGGATAGCTGGTGAGCTTGTGGACCTCGTAGAGGGACTGCGCGGCATTCAAAGTGTCCTGGGCGCTCAAGCCATACTTGGAGGACGCGGACGCCTGGAGCTTCGATAAGGTGAACGGCAGCGGCGGTCCTTCCTGGCCGTCCGTGGACTCGAACGACAAGACCTTACCCTGCTTGCCGGCCACGGCCTTGGCGATGTCCTGGGCGGTCGGCAGGCTGATAAGGCGGCCCTCGGCATCGAGGCCTGGCGCACCGTCCGGAGCTTTCCAGACGGCTTTATATTCACCGTTGCTGTGACGAAATTGCACGACCGGGACATAGTGCTGAACGGGTATGAAACTCTCGATTTCGCCGTCGCGTTTGACTACAAGGGCTAAGGTGGGCGTCTGTACACGACCCACCGAAACTACGCCTGCATTGTTGCTCTTGAGCGTGTAGGCGCGGGTGAGATTCATGCCGACCAACCAATCAGCACGCCCACGCGCTTCGGCGGCATCGCGCAAGGGGCGATACGACGCGTTGTCCTTGAGGCTTGCCAGAGCCTTCTGCACGCTGGCTGGATCGAGGGCGGCCAGCCATATCCTCGAGGTCCGGCCTTTCCACTTCAAGGCGTCCAGGATCTCATCTATCAGCAGTTGCCCTTCGCGGTCTGGGTCGCCGGCATTGACGACCTCCGACGCGTCTTTGAGAAGACCG
>JAJYPQ010000390.1 GCA_021795255.1 Pseudomonadota bacterium | reverse complement strand
GTCGACCGTCGGAATGAGCGCGTCTGGCCAAGGGCCCAGTTTTGAGTCCACGTTCGTCGGATGCACGATGTCGATAAAGGCCTCGCGATACACGGTCATGTGCCAACGGCCGATAGCAAAGGCGCGGTCCTCAAGCGGCGTCGGAATGATGCGAAGCACGCGCACAGCGCGGCTGTCGCGTACCGAGATTTGATAGGCCGCATACTCCCCGCGGGCCGCAAAGAGTCGAATCCCCGAACGGGCCTTAGCCCGCTCTCCCGGGCGGATCTTATGGGTGCTATGAGTCAGCCACACCGATAGATGCGCGTACGCGGGCGTCATCGCCCAGCACAAGACCATAAGCCCCGTCCAAAATCTGTTCTTCATACCGCTAGCCTCTTTTTTTCTTTAACGCCGAGTTCTGCGGCATACGAGCGGCTCGTGCCGGCGATGGTATATTTCTTGCGCACCTCGATCATGGCCGCCTCGCCTATGACCCGCCGCCGGCGCCAGTCTTTCGCCAATTCGCGAATGGCCTGCGCCATAGCCTCGGGGTTTCCCGGCGGCACGAGTATCCCGGTACGGCCATGCTCGACCACTTCCGGAATGGCGGTAATGCGGGTCGCGACGACCGGCAAGGCGGTGGCCATGGCCTCCAGCACCGCAATGGGAAGACCCTCGTGGCGAGAGCTCAGAACGTAAATATCAAGCTCGCGCAAAAACGCTGGAACGTTGTCGCAGGAGCCCCGGAAGGCCAACACGTCGCGCAGATCGAGGGCCTGGGCGCGGGCCTTCAGGTCGGCGGCAAGCGGGCCGTCGCCGGCGATTTCGGCAAAGAACCGGACATTCTCACTCTTTAGGATAGCCAAGGCCGCAAGCAGCGTCGGGTAGTCCTTCTCCGCCACGAGACGCCCGACCGCTCCTATGCGCACCACAGGAGAGGACTCCGCGCGCGGGGCGCCCGGCTTATACCGCTCGGTGTCGACGCCGTTATAGATGGTGATCACCCGGCTCAACGGTACGCCCAAACTCGCGGAAAATTCGGCCAGGTTTCGGGAGACGCAGGTAAAACGTTTGACCAAGCGGCTCATGACCGGGAGGGCCCGGCGCATCCATTTGGTACGCGATATGGAATAGGCCGAATGTTCCGTATAGACGATGTTGAAGCATCCGGTCAGGTACGCCGGCACGAGCACATTGACCAAGGACCCCAGGTGATGGACATGAATGGCGCTCGGGCGCGTTTTCAGGAAGTAGCGCGCGGTGCGCGCCCAGCGGCCGAGAAGCCCGTGGCCGCCGATATCCAAAAGATCATAGGCAATATCGGCCTCCTCGAAGGCCTTGGTAAGGGCCCCGGTCCGTTCATATAAACAACAGATGCGGGTCTTGATCCCAACCGCCTGCCACTCCTTACAGAGGTTGAACGCGAGAGTCTCGGATCCGCCTACAAGAGGTGCGTAAATCACCTCAACCACCAGTTCACGTCGCTTCATAAAACCCCTCTTTTAAGCCCGTAAGCGCAAGAGCCCTTCCCGCACCGCGGGGTAGACCGGCCCTAAAGCGCCCTTTGCCACAGACAGTGCGTGCCAGCGCCAGGCCCTGATTCGGCGCGCATGGGCCTGCTTTGCCAGGGCTACCGCGGCCTTGGGTTCGTCTCGTCCCAGCACCGCAAAACGCCCACATACGGTCATCCCTGCCGCGGCGTAACACCTGGTGGTGGGCTCTGAGGTCATGAGGAGCGTCAAACCCGCCTCGATGGCGGCCTCACGCACTGGTCTATTGCAAAAGCCCCCGGGGACCGATCCGCTCGTGACATCACACCCCAAAAGATCCTGGAGACGCGCGCGACTCTCGGCCCATTCGCGCGCGATCTGCGCGTAGGGCAAGGCCTGCAGGCGATGTGGGTGACTTACGGTGTGAGTCCCGATGCCGTGGCCGCCGGCCTTAAGTGCCCGCAGCCCCGAGGCCGATACAAAACCCGGCATGCCGATAAAACCCGTCACTACGAAGACATGGCAAAGCCAGCCGCGCTCAGACAAAAGACCCGCCACGACCTCGGTCGCCGACACGCCCCCGTCATCGAAGGTGAGGGCAAACGGCGCCTTGCCATCGAGTGCCGGCGCCTGACCCGGGAACGCCGCCGCCAGGCCGGCCAGCTGCTCGCGAAAGTCCCCGACAGAGACCTTGTAGACCTCCGCTCCCACCCCATAAAAGCCACTCTTTCTCTTAACATCCGGATCCATGATGTCGTGATACATAAAGATGACGGTCATATCTGCGTCCTTTGTGCCCGGGAACCGGAGGCACCGTTGATGATGGAAACGCCTTTCCTTGTCTCGCCCAAAAGCCTGTCGCTTAGCTCCCGGAGACGTAAGGCGCGCTCCGCCCAGGAGTGGCGCGCGGCGTAGGCCCGTCTCTGCGCCTTCTCGGTCTGGCTAAACGGGTAGCGCGCAAGCACCGTGGCAAGTGCTGCCAGATAGCTGTCGTGGTCGGGAGCAAGATGGACGTACTCCCGATGCTGCTCAAGCTCCGGCAACTGCACCGATACCACCTCCTGCCCCAAGGCGAGATATTCGAGGAGTTTGAGCGGGTTTACGCTCGCGGTATGGCCGTCGTAACGATAGGCGACAAGCCCAATATCGAAGGCCTGAATCCAGGACGGCAGGACCTCGTACTTCACCTCTCCCAGGGCGTAGACATTGGGCAATTGCTTCAAACGAGTCATGTCGACCTCCTCCTTGCCAACGGTGACCAAGGAGGCCTTTGGGAAACGCCGCGCGATCTTTTCTAAAAGCTCGAGATCCACGCGCGACCCTATGATCCCCTGGAAGCCGATGATGGGCCTTGGGATGCGCGCGACCTGGTCCGGCATGGGGCCCGGGGTCGCAAAATGACCCGCGTCCACGCCCTGAGGGATATAAACCGGGATCTTGCCGCGATAACTCTTGCTCTCTACCAGGGCCTTAGAGGTCACAACGGTGGCATCGGCCCGCGCCAACATCAGCCTCTCGCAGACCTCGATCAAGCGCCTATCGGAATCCGGCATCCGGGCATAATCGTCCATGCAGAAATAGATAGTGGCCTGGGGACGGAGGCTGTTGGCGAGCGCCACCGCGGCGGGGTTGGTCGCCACCAAGACCACCTTATGGTCCGGGAAGCGCGCCATAAGCGGCCGCAGTTGCCGCGTCAGCAGCCAGCCGTTCATCGAGCGTACAGGGGCGAATTGATGATAGGGCACGGCGCGCGGGTGGACGACAAGCGGCCCGGAGTAGGTCGGGGGGCGCGGCGTCCGAAACGAGGCCGCAACCTTATTCACCGCCCGCAGCACATCCTGGCGCGACAAACGCGGGGCGCGCTGGGCTATGCTATTGATCCAGATCACCGGATGCGTACGTACCATGACGCTCAAGACATGCGACAGGCTACAGGGGTGACGCCCCCAGTCTGGGCCTACCGCCACGAATACATAAGGACTACGGCCGCTCACTTGACCTTCTCCCAACGGACCGTCAGTCGCCCGGACAGGTAGTAATAGGAGCCCGCTACGGCCGCCCAGTTCAAGACGCAAAAGGTGTAGGGCATAGTAAGCCACGGCCGCTTGGCGTTGGGCGACAGCGCGGCCAGGGCCGCCAAGCCATAAAACCCGAGCTGGGCTGCGAGGACTGCGAGCCGCAGAAGACCCGGAAGCGCAAAACTGCCTGCCAATATGCCGACCAAGGCATACGGAACCAGCAGGCGAAAGACCTTATGCGACCAGAACTGCCAGGCAATCGGGCTTCCCGGCAGAAGTAAGCGCCAGTAGCGCGCTATGGCCTGATAATTCCCCGCCAAGGTTCGGCGCTTGCGAACGAATTCGTGGCCGCTTGTCTGGGTCGCGCGTTCGAAGGCGAAGGCCCGGCGTTCATAACCCACGCGATAGCCCTGGCTTATGACCTCAAGCGGTATGGCGAGATCATCAAGAATGGTGTCGATCGGCATGGGCCGAAAGAGCGCGCGACGAATGGCATACACAGGACCTGTCACCCCGATCACGGAACCGATGTCCGCCTCCCAGGACCTGATGGCCTTCTCGTACCGCCAATAAGAGCCCAGGGTGCGACTAAAACCTGTGTGTAAAGATACGAGCCCCAACTCGCCCGACACGGCCCCCATCAGCGGGTCGGCGAATCGCGCGACTAAGCGCGGTACGGTGTCTTCATCGAACATCTCGCCGGCGTCGGTCATGATGACGATCTCTTCTTCCACAAGGGTCATGGCGTAGTTCACGGTCGCCATCTTTCCGGATCTCGTGGTTTTGCCGATCACAAGCAGCCGGGGATCGACGATACCTTTGGCGCGCGCCAGGGTGTCGTCCGAAGAACCGTCCGAAACGACCACCACCCGCAAGAACTCGGCCGGATAATGTGAGGCGAGCACGAGGCGCAGTTTCTCGGCGATAAGCGACTGCTCGTTGTACGCCGGAATAACGACCGCCACGCGCGGGAGCCCAGACCGCCATCGATGACGCCGCCCCTCGCCCTTGAGACGCGCACTGAGCCACAGCAAGATCGGGTAGCCGATATAGGTGTAGCCGACGAACATGGATGAGACGAAA
>JAJYPQ010000029.1 GCA_021795255.1 Pseudomonadota bacterium | reverse complement strand
TGGTGGTAACCTGAGAGTGAAAATGGCTGCTTTTTGTTTCCGCTTCGTTCCGCCTAAGTCCTTGATGCATTAGGGGATCGTTGTACAAGAGACTGTTAAGTAAAGGACTTTTTTGAGACTGTTAATCACCGGGTCGGAGGTTCAAGTCCTTCCCGGGGAGCCAATAAATCAAGGACTTAGCAGAAGTCCTAGCCAAACACCCCACCATTTTGCGACAATCCTGCGACAATCATAGCGCAAGAGGTGTCGCATGCCGACATTCGTGCAACGTAAAGGGCCGGGTGGTAAGCGGGTCTGGCAGGCGCTGGTGCGTCGCCGAGGGTATCCCCAGCAAACCCGGACCTTCGACACCAAGGGGGAAGCTGAGGGATGGGCGTCCACTTTAGAATCCGAGATGTCGCGCGGAGTGTTTGTCTCCCGCACTGAAGCGGAAGGCACGACTCTCGCCGAAGCGCTGAACCGCTACCGTACCGAAATCATCCCACAAAAGAAAAACGTTGACCGCGAAGCGCGGCGCGTCAATGGACTCATCCATATGCTCGGTCCCCTTGCCCCGCGGTTTCTGGCGAGCATCCGAGGAAAAGACATCATGTCCTTTATCAAGACTCGACAGGCAGGCGGCGCTGGTCCTAATACTGTCCGCTTGGATCTCGCCTTACTCTCCCACCTCTTCAACACGGCCCGCACCGCCTGGGGCATGGAATCCCTGACGAACCCCGTGGATCTTGTGAAGGGCCAGCGGCCTAAACTCCCTGGCGGCCGTGACCGCCGCCTGGTCAACGATGAGCAAGCCCACCTCATGGCCGCCGCTGCTACCTACGGTGGCGAGATCGGCCCGATCATTACCTGGGCTATCGAAACCGCCATGCGTCGCGGGGAGATAGCGGCTATGCGTTGGGAACACCTGGACCGAAAAGATCGGGTCCTCCTGATACCGGAAACCAAGAACGGGACACCGCGGCGTGTACCGTTGTCCGTGACGGCCTTAAGCGTTCTAGACGCACTGCCCCGGCGTATCGATGGCCGTGTGTGGGGCATGCGTCCCGACTCAATCTCCCAGGCCTTTGAGCGGGTCTGTAAGTCCGCCGGCATCGAGGGCTTGACCTTCCATGACTTGCGCCATGAGGCCACGTCTAGGCTGTTTGAGAAGGGCTTAGAGATCATGGAGGTAAAAACCATCACGGGGCACAAAACCTTACAGATGCTGCTGAGATATACGCATTTACGGGCCGAGGATTTGGTGGGGAGGTTGGGGTAAAGGGGGGTGGTAAAAATAGCGAACCCTCTCGGGGTCAGATATCCCCATAGTGGATTTGGACGGTTTGGCCCCCACCTCCCCCGGTGGTTAGAAATGGACCCCAATTCCTGGACACTAGCTTAGGTGGATATCTGCCCTTACAGTAACGCAACAAGGAGCAGAAATCCTATGAGCAAGACACGACGCAATCACGCCCCGCAATTCAAGGCCAAGGTGGCCCTAGAGGCCCTGGCCGGGGAAAAGACTATTCACGAGATCGCCGCCAAGCATCAGGTCCATCCCAACCAGGTGACCCAGTGGCGTAGGCAGCTCATCGACCAGGCGGCGGAGGTCTTCGGCAAGCCCGCGGGCAAGGCGCCCGCCGACGATCGCGAGGCCTTGCTCGCCAAGATCGGGGAGCTTACGGTCCAGAACGATTTTTTTGCACGAGTGCTCGGCAAATGACCACGGCTGAGAGACTCCAGCGGGTCGAACGTGAGCATCCGGTGGTGCCGATCACGCGCCAATGCGCGTGGCTTGGCGTGCCTCGATCAAGCGTGTATTACCAGGGCAAGCCCGCGGTCTCCGACGACGATCTGGCGCTCATGCGGCGGCTCGATGCGATCCACCTCCAGCACCCCTTCCTGGGCTCCCGGCGCCTTCGGGACCGGCTGGAGCGCGATGGCGTGTTTGTGAACCGCAAGCGCATCCAGCGGCTCATGCGGGTCATGGGGATCGAGACCCTGTACCCCAAGCGCAAGACCAGTGCGCGAGGCCCGGGCCATCGCATCTATCCCTATCTTTTGCGGGGTTTGGCCATCACCCGACCCAATCAGGTCTGGTGTTCGGACGTGACCTATATCCCCATGGCCCGAGGCTTTTGCTATCTGGTCGCCATCATGGACTGGGCGACCCGCGCGGTGCTCTCCTGGCGGCTTGCGACCACCATGGAGGCCGACTCCTGCGTCGAGGCCTTGGAGGAGGCCCTCGGGCGCTTTGGGGCCCCGCAGATCTTCAACACCGACCAAGGGGCGCAATTCACCTCCGAGGCCTTCACAGACTGCCTGAAGGCCCACACGATCGACATCAGCATGGACGGCAAGGGCTGTTGGCGGGACAACGTGTTCGTCGAACGGCTGTGGCGCTCCGTCAAATACGATGAGGTGTATCTCAAGGCCTACACATCCATACCCGAAGCACGAGCTTCTCTTGCTAAATACTTCGACTTCTATAATCATGAGAGGCCTCATCAAGCCCTGGATCGACGGACACCGTGGGAGGCTTACACCACAGGGTCCTGGGATCGAGCCGCTTGACCAACCCGGCAGATAATCCACCTAAGGATCGGGAGATTCTGTCCAGGGGTTGGGGTCCATCTCAGTTAGACTTGTCCC
Source organism: Pseudomonadota bacterium (assembly GCA_021795255.1). Next base: position 17,048 of record JAJYPQ010000029.1, on the reverse strand, counting down.
GCGATTCTACTAAGGCACGTCTGAACTAACCCCCCATTTCGACAAGTGCAGGATGCCGAAACGAGGTTTTGCCAGGGCGGGAAGGCAAAACACACCATTCCGCACTCCGATGGGCTTCGTTTGGTCCTTCGGGCGGCTTTTTGTGACCTGAAACCCGGTTTCCGAACGGACTACGCCCTAAGAGGTCGCAGCAGGCGTCGACGGACAAGGTAGAGATTGGTCAGCGCGCAGGTGACGAAGAGCCGGTGGGCATTCTTTTCAAGACCTCGATAGCGGACCTTGGTGAAATGGAACACGCCTTTGATCACCCCGAAGACATGCTCTACGCGACTGCGGATGTGGGACTTCACACGATTTTTGGCGCGCTCGATCTCGTTTACGACCCCCTTAGTCCGATAGCGGCGGTGGGTGAGGTCACGGGCCTTCGGGGCGTGTTGTCGAAGACTATCGGTCTGGCCTTGATACGCCGAGTCACCCCACACCCGGGTCTCGTCGCCATGGAGGAGATCGGGCAGAACTGTGGCGTCATGAACGTTCGCAGCGGTCGCCACTACGGAATGAATGACTTGGTCTTGCTATCGACACCTATATGGGCCTTCATGCCAAAGTACCACTGATTCCCCTTCTTGGTCTGGTGCATATCGGGGTCGCGTTTTCCCTCTTTGTTCTTTGTCGATGAGGGCGCGTTGATGATCGTGGCGTCGACAATTGTGCCTTGAGTGACCTTGACGCCCTGGGATTCCAGATGCCGGTGGACCTCCCGAAAGAGTTTTTTGCCAAGATGGTGCTTCTCGAGGAGATGGCGGAATTTTAAGATAGTCGTTTCATCCGGCACCGGCTCCCGGCCGAGATCGATGCCCACGAACCGACACATGGACACCGATTCGTACAAGGCTTCTTCGGCCCCCGGATCCGAGAGATTGAACCACTGCTGGAGAAAATAGATGCGTAACATGCGCCCAAGCCCCACCGGGGGCCTGCCGTTCTCGCCCTGGGGATAATAGGGGGCGATGACCGCACAGAGATCCTGCCAGGGCACGACCTTCTCCATATCTGAGAGAAACTTCTCGCGACGGGTGGGCTTCCTGTGGGTCTCGAAGGTACCGGTGGCTAAGGTGAGCTGGCGCATGCGTTTTTTCCCTTTTGACTGGGACTATTGTACCATAACGGCTTGTGTGTAGGGACTAAATCAGAGGTGCCCTAATGCAGATTTACCACTACCCACTTTGAGAATGGGCCATTATAGACAATACAGCTTCCGGATGAGCAGACCGTTAATACATGCGCGCGCATGATAGGCACAGAATACAATTGATGCCAGTGGAGCGTCCCATCTACAAAGACAACCGCATTAATCGACGGTAGAGGATGTGTTGGAAAATAGGTAACTGACGGCACGAATATCTTATTGGGCGTGGTAAATCCCGGCATAAATGGTCCGTTAAAGAACTCTGTATCGGTGCCGATAATAGCGCGCGTGCTCTGGTCCTCAAAAACCACCTTGATTTCTTTCGCTATGCCTCCAAGCTGGGTCTTTGTCGTCCAGTTTTTAATACGAATGGCAACCGCCGGTGATACCTCTGCACTACCTGCGTGCAACTCTTTACCTGTCGCTATAGATATTTCGTCTGAGCCGTGAACAAAGGCTAGATCATTCTTAGCTTTTGCGTATCCTGCCGATGCCGCCTTGTTAAGCCAGTAAACGGCTTTCGAGTAGTTCCGGGGCACACCATCGCCTTCAGCATAAACCACGCCCATGGCTGTCTCAGCCTTCGCGTTACCCTGTACCGCTGCCTTCTTCAGCCAAAATACTGCTTTTTTGTAGTTTTTGGGAACACTACTACCTTTGACATAAGCCTGACCCCGCTTATATTCGGCCGCCGATGAATTGGGATGGCTATTTGCTTTATGGCAGCCCGATAGCGCTAAAACCGCTACCATGACAGCGATTCCGGTATATCGGCCCATAACCCCCCCTTTTTTTATTGTCGTGTCCGCTACGAGTAACCCCGTAACGGTAGGAAGTCAAGCCGGTACGAGGGACTGACCTTCCATGATCTACGCCATGGGGCCACGTCCCGGCTGTTTAAGAAGGGCCTCAATCCGATGCAGGTGGCCGCCATCACGGGACACAAGACCTTGCAGATGCTGAAGCGGTATACTCACCTGAGGGCCGAAGATTTGGTGGGGATGTTGGGGTAATGCTAAGAAAGTATGTTAACCCTAGTCAAAAACGCGCTCACCCTATATTGTCGAGTGATGTTCATGTCTAAGGGTAAAACGTCAATGGAGCATTTTGTGGTTGGTAATGTAGTGGCCGCGCATGTAGATGTAGAGGAGAGTCTCCAGACCATAGCGTCACGGCAATCTCCCTCAATACATATCACGATACGTAGCCTAGAGTGGACTGACGCCGGAAAGCAAATGATCAGGGAGGCTAATTTCTCGTCCTATGCTAATGTATTTATTAATCACCGATATGACATATATTTTCCAAACGACAATAAGACCGTTAAGCATTGTGTGGCAGATGGACTCGATGATGTTGCTTTGATCGCTCCCATCCTTGAGCCATTAGTGGGGTGCCATATAGGGTTTTCGTGTCAAGATATTATATCCGGGCATTGATCTGCGTGTTATTTGCTGGGGTCGAGGTCCTGACCTTCCATGACCTACGCCACGAGGCCGCGTCCCGGCTCACTGAGAGGGGCCTGGGGCCCCTGGAAGTGAAGGCCATTACGGGACACAAGACCATGCAGATGCTGGGCAAGTATACGCATTTAAGGGCCGAGGATTTGGTGGGGAAGCTAGATTAACTCTGTTTTGAGTCTTTAACGGAGCCGTGGGTGTTGCTGATACCGATAACCAAGAACGGGACGCCCCGTGAAGTGCCGTTATCGCGGGCGGCCATGGCGGTCCTGGATGAAAAATCGAGCGTCATTTTAAATGACGGTCTTGCAAGACAAGGACTTATCTGGTCACTACACTCTGAATCGATCTCCCAGGCCTTTGAGCGAGTCTGCAAGGCGGCCGGCATCGAAGGGCTCACCTTCCATGATCTGCGGCTTTGATTCACCCCCCGGTAATCCCGAGGGTATCTTCACCTAAGACATCCGGACATTTCTGCGACTGATGGTAGCGAGCACTGTAAAGCGTCTCCTAGAATGTCGTCGGCGACGTCTAAAGAGAGATGCTATCCTGCTTTTTTGAACTACTATGCCGGGGAGTCGCGATTGCGGATCAAATCAACAGGGGAAGATATGATATTCCTGGAGCATCTCAAAGCGGTGAAGGTAGCGGCTCAAACAGCGCTTGCTCCCATAAGGCCGACAGACGATTCGACGTCCGCTCCAAAGAATCTCCTATTCCTGGCCCAGAGAACGCGCGCGGGGCGCAATTTGCCTCCCTATTATCTCGTGTACTTCCTGCTAGTTGATCTGCTTGGGTTCCGTGATCTCGGGGCCTGGGAGAAACTTTCCTGGTCGGTTCCCGTGGATTTCCACGGTAAAGCGTACTTGATAGAACACCGGAAACTGGGGGCCGGCCTTTTTGTTGAAAATCCAGATAAATGGGAGCGAGATGCGGAGGAAATCGTAACACGGATTCAAAAAGCGACAAAAGCCGCACAGCCCTACTTTGAGTGGTATGCCCAATCTGCGGTTGCTGATTCCAAGCTGAACGTGAAGAACGATACTGACGCACTTCATCAGCGGTTCCAGTTTTTCTTAGAAGAGTATTGGCAAGCCATCAAAGAGAGAGAAAAGGAGGAGGAACGGAAGCGCCAAGTGTCACTGGAAGATCTAATGAAAGGGTGGACCGGTGATTATTTTTTACAGCCATTCACTCTGGCAGAAAAGAGCACCTGGCTAGCGAGTGCAGCTATTGATGCTTTCTTTAGTTTTACTGAGCACGTATTCATCCATTTGGCAATCCTTCAAGGCCGCGTAAACACAAGGGATCAGGTCGCATCTCTCGCTGGGGCAGAGTGGAACGACAAGTTCAAGGCGGCTTTCGATATCGCGGACCGCAGATCAAAACAGTTTTATGATGATCTTGGGGAGATCAGAAAACAGCATCGCAATTTTGTTGCACACGGCGCATTCGGAAAGCGAGGAGAGGCGTTTACGTTTCACTCGGGGGCCGGAGCGGTTCCGGTCCTTCTTCCGCACCAGCGCGGTTCGCGAAAGTTTGCGTTCCACGACGCTCTGACAGATGAAGAGCCTAAAGCAGTTCAGAGGATCCTCGCGTTTATGGACTATCTGTGGGCAGAGGACCGCGCGCCAGCGCGCCTGTACCTTCAACGTTCCAATCTCCCAGTGATCATGACCCTTGCGGCTGATGGAACATATAAAAGCGCCATGAGATCAACCGAGGAGATGGAGAGCCTCGTCGATCACTTGGTGAAAGAATGGGATCGAGCAGCAAATATGGATTGGTAGCCCTCTGTGCGCTGTGAGAACCACTATTACTGGTATTCAGAGACATGCTATATCTCATCCAGATGCCGTCCGATAAATTCCTTGGCCGACTCCCATGCTCTTTTAATTTCAGAGGAATCAGGATCTCTATACCAAGACTCGCCCCACGCCCGCGTGTGATCCCATTCCCACGCGACGCGTTCCCCTTTTTTAAAATGGGTCTTCGTTGAGGGAAATATACGAAAACTGCTTGTTGTGCCCCCTGGTGTTTGTGTCTCCAGTATTACTCCGCGCACACCCTCTCGCATCTTCTCGCAGAGCGCATCTTCGAAGACCTCAACGCCAGGGTGATATACAATATTTTTTTCGGTGGGTACCGCGTTTAACGACCGAAGGATTATGATGCCGGAATCTATAGCTCTTATTGTCTCCGCCGAGCCAACATGTCCGCCATGAATTATCTTGTTACGTATATGCCGGAAACTACTGAGCGTGCTCTCAATATGCTTCGGCAGCGCCATGAATTGTTTGTCTAATATCGCCATAGAATCAGAAAGAGAACGTGTCCGCCCTTTATCTGAGTGGCCTAGAGAAGCTAAAATTTGGGCGGTCTTTCGTTCAATCTCTATAGCCAAGTGGATAAGCGCGATCTTCGGAGATTGCGCGGCCTCTCGAAGAACGCTCGCAACCATCTCGTCATCTCCATCTTCGGTCACGACTACGCCACGCGAAGCAGCCGTCACCCTTTCTAAACCCAGAGAAGCTTCCTCCAGCTTATCGAGTTCTAGCTCAAAACCGGCCCATTTTCCGCGTCTGACACGAGACAATAAACTCATCAAAGGCTTCTGTAAGATAAGAAGTGTCGCAAATCCTAGTAATGGCCATAGCAGGGCAGCGATGGATGAGATTAGGTCGGCCCAGCCCTTCATATGATCCCGCGTGTGTCCGTTAACGCTGCAACAGTCGTGGTTACACGATCCGCTTGCGTCTCTAACGATGGTATATCTGCCACAATCCTCACCGTCTCTACACTCACCCGCACCACTCGCTTCACCAAATCCACGATATAGCGCGGATACTCCGACCAGTCATTGGCGTCATTCCGGATCTCGCTGTCCTTGTCCACCGTCACCGCGTAGCGCTCCATAACTCACTCGATTGCGGACTTCCTGTTCACGACAGCCGCGGAGTTCACAAATGTGGATTGATAGTCGCTCTGGCTCAACACGGTGTCGTAAAGACCGACTTCTTCGCCTTCGTGCTTGTTGATTCCCGTGTAGCTCAAACTGGCATCCTCGTAACGCTTAAACTTATAGACGGCATCGTTCATCAATGCGCTATTGAAGACCCCGAGGCTCACGAGTAACTCGAAATCCTTCACAGCCAGACCAGTGACCTTCTTGAACAACCCGGGTTCGAGCTGCCTAATCACATCCTTCAGCGTCCGTTCACGGTAGTCTGTCAGGTACATGAAGATAGGTATCCGGGTCGCGAATTTAATGAGCTTTTCCTGGATCTGCTTCCGAAGACCCTTATATTCCTTCTCCTCTTCGGTGAGCTTCTTCTTTTGCTTGTCGGACAGTTCCTTATCGTTTGCCGCCTTCTTGGCCTTCTTGACGGATTCGGATTTGTTAATGATAGTCTCGATCTCCTGATTTAGGGCCCGGAACCCCTCGATGCTCATAAGAGCCTCCATGGCCTTTTTATTGGCCATCAGGCGCCGCAAGGTGTCGTTGTCGACATTCACCAGTAGCGCGCTCTCCCAACGCCGGGCGAGCAGCGTCGCGGTAGTCCCGCTCATCGCCATGTCGAGAATGCCGGCGGCGTCAATCTGCTTCATGGAACTGCCATCATAGGCAAGGACGGGCAGGAAGCTGATAAACTCCTCGACCTTCTTTTCCGGATTCGCCTCGTCTATGTTCAGGCGGCAACTGTAATCGGCGATTTGACGTAGCGCCCGATCCGGCGCGAAGTCGAAAACGTAGCACTCTGCCTTGATGATCTGGTCTTCGTTCGGCGTGGCTCCATCGGGATTGCGGACTGACCAAGGTGACTGCACGCGGAAGGCCGCCTGAAAGTAGGTCTCCGGGCTAGAGCAATTACGCAGCATGAAGATGCCTGTCCACGGCTTGACAGTCACGCCCGTGGTTAGCTTGCCGCACGACAGCGTGATGGTCTTTGTCTTCAGCGGGTCGTCCATCGCCTCTAACACCGGCGATAAGGCCGCAGCGCCGATCCCGGCCGCGTTTCCCGCTGCTACCATCACCCTGTAGTCATGATAGAGCCGGTTCTGTTTCTTCGCTAATAGATTACGCATAGCGTGACAGGACGCCACACTGGGAAGGAACCAAAATGTGTGCGATAGCACGTTGAGCAGCCGTGCATCCGAAAACGGCATCGGCGGTTTCTCGGCACCCAGCTTCAGATTGTCAACACTTGTGAGTTGGAACGCTCCGCGGATCAAGTCCAACCACTTCTGAACCTCGTCCTCATACCGGAATCGCGCGCTGTCATCGATCCCTTCTGCGGAGAAGAACACATTCAGGTCAAACTCATTGAACTCGCCCTGCATAGCGATCCCCCGAATCGCGTCTGGGAGTTGGTAAGTCATGAGCACCATCCGGGGTAGAGTAGCATACGGGTTCTTGGCGGCGGCCCAGTCCCTTTTTGCCCGTTGCTCGTCCGAATAGGTCCAGTTATAGATCTGTTCCTCGATGAACTCACCGGAGGCGATGGCGCGGAATGGGGTACCGGAGAGGTAGAGGTAGCCATCGGTGGTGATGGGAAGGATCTCCTCCTCATAGTCTTGAATGCCTACACCCTCGCCGAACTCGATCTCCTTACCGTCTTCTGCCTCAAATAGCTCTTTCGCGTTCTCGCGCCAGGCACCATAGTGGTACTCATCGAGGATAACGCAATCCCAGTGAGTGGTGTGCACCCACTCGTTTTTGACCTTGATGCCCCCCGTGCTTCGGTTCTTGCCCAGGTAGTCTTGAAAGGAGCCGAAACAGACAAACGGCTTCTTCTTGTTCGCCTGTTCGTACGACAAGCCGCCCGGCGCGATGAATTGCCAATCTCGAAAATCAATATGGCTTTTCAAATCTTCTTCCCATGCCGTCTGTACGGCCGGCTTAAAGGTCAGCACCAGAACCTTGCGCCAGTCCATCTTGCGCGCGAGCTGATACGCAGCAAAGGTCTTGCCAAAGCGCATCTTGGCGTTCCATAGGAAGTGCGGCGGCTTGTTATGGTTCTCTCTCCGAAAGCTTCTAAAATAGGTGGCGGTTTTATCAACAGCCGCCGCTTGTTCGGGACGCATCTTGAAATCCAACGACCGGTTCTCTTCGTTCAGCTGCCCGGTCCGCACCGCGATGATCGCCGCCTTGACCTGGGCGACCGTGCAACGAAACCACTCGCCATCCGGGTTTTTGACGCCATTGAGTCGAAGCATGCGGTGTACATCATGATCGGTGAACACTGTTCCGTCATTTCGCATGGCGGGCTCTTCCAGGACAATCCGGTAAGGCCGCTTGCCAGGGCGCAATGTCGGATACTGCTGGGCAACACGTCTCTGCGCGTCCACAGTCGTGTAGCCGACCTTGAGTAAGCTCGTATACTGCGGATGCGTGTCCTCATAAGCGTATATTGTGGGCCGCGAGTCGGGACGCGGGGGGAAGAAGTCCTTACTCATTCGTCGGCATCCATCGGGTGCACAGTGGACTCAATAAAGGCGATTTCGTCTCCGGTTAGCCCGTAGCGATCAAACAGTTTCGCGTCTGTCCATTCGCGATTTAGGGGGATGTCAGGGACAAATGCGTACACATTTCGATTTGCGTGTTGAGTGGCTTTACGTAGCGAGACGAGAAATCGAACGAATCTTGTCCGCAGATAGGTCGCGTAACGCCGTGCGGCCGCCTCAGTGTCAAACCGCCCCGCGACGACATACGTTTCCGTACATACCTCGCCAGGACCAGCAATTATCGGGTTGCTCAGGAATTTGGTCTCGACCGCCGCGCTTGTCCCCTGCACGGCCGTCATTAGAACCTTCCAGTCGTCAATCCAGTCCGAGTTTTGTTTTATGCTATCATGTGCGACCCACGAGATACGCTGGGACCCGTAAAGCTTAACTGGATTTTTCAACCCTTTCGCTGAATTAAAGCCATGAAAAAAAGTCCGCAGCCCAAAGGGTTTATTCGGGGACACGCGCGCGTCCAGGGTAGGCTCAGACTGGCCATTGACGCGGTAGGCGCGGACTTTATCGAGAATGGATACAGCCTCGTTTCGCCGAACCAGAACGTCGTAGGTGTTCAGACGCCGTTCCATCGGTGGGCCGAGCGGCGCGCCGTCCCACATTGTTTGCACCGTGCACGGACCCTCATAGTCGCGATCCCAAAGGAAATATGAGACACCACCCCGGATCTTGACGCCGGGGAATCCATCGTAGAGCTTCGGGTAGTCAACAAGGTACCGAAGACGCGATTCAGCAAGCATCCGTTTACGGAACTCGTCCAAGCCCTTGCCCCCACTGAACCAGCGTGACGGCGTAATCATTACCATGTACCGCGGGTTGAGGCTGATCGCGCTCTCGACAAACTTCTGGTAGATCGGTGACGCGCTGGCCCCTTGACCACCGTCACCCAACTGGTAGGGCGGGTTGCTAATAACGACATCGAACTTCATATCAAAAAGCTCCTCTGGCTTGCCAGTATGAATAAACGCGTAAGCATGACTTTCCAGCTCACCATCTCGTTCGTAGGTCTGCTCATTCGCTCCACAGTATGCACAACGGCCATTTTCCCAGGCATGCTCGGTGCGCCGGAAGCCGATATTTCCTTGCGGGTTATCAAAGGATTCACAGACGGAATACTTGCTATTGGCGGTCTTGGAGCAGTATACGGAGCGGCGAGACAATAGGGCCGTCAGCTCCGTCGTGGCAAGACCGTAGAGCTGATTCTTGAAAATGTGGTTGAGGCGCTCTTGACGATCGTGGATTTCCGGTTCCAGCCCCTTATCGAGGCGCTTGGCAACCTCGCGCAGAAACACGCCCGATTTACAACCGGGGTCCAAAAAAGTGATGTTTCTGTCGCGCCAGACCTCTGGAAGAAGCAGGTCAAGCATCTGGTTCGCCAGTTGGGGCGGGGTGAAGACTTCGTCGCTACTGAGGCTGGCAAGGCACGAGAGCACGTCCGGATTGTAGTTAGCGGTTATCAACGTTCACTACCTCAAGGAAGTGGGTTACCGGGTAGTCCTTCTTTGGGGTCGGGATGAACACGTCCTCGCCCATATCGGAAAACAGCGGCAGCGCTTTGACTGCCTCATGCGCAAGCAGACCTTGGAACGTGAAGTCCCTCCGCTTGAGCATCGTGCTATTGACGGGTGACCATTCAGAAAAGACGATGGGCTGCGGGTTGCTATCGACGGTTTTGAGTGATAGCGCGTCTCCCCAGATGATATTACGGTCCAAAATGAACTGCACGGCACTTCGGCACTCGCCCCTGGTCCGGCCACCGAATAGACTGGTGTATCTCTGGTCGAAGATGTCGAATAGTCGCTTACGGCACTCCTGGACGTTATCCCCCAGGATATCAATGCCATAGAGGGACGATACCGCCAGCACGGCGTACCGTTCGTAATCCGGCTGGCTCTGGCCATATCGCGCCTCGACCACGCGCAGCTTGCGATTGAGGATCTCCGTCAAGAAGTTCCCCGTACCGCAAGCAGGCTCCAAAAACCGAGAGTCGATCCGGTCGGTTTCGTGTTTAACCAGATCGAGCATGGCATTGACCTCTCGTGGGCTCGTCAAAACCTCACCGTGGTCGGCCACCCGCTGCTTGGATTTAACTTGCTTCTCTATCAATGCCGTATCCGTCATTCATGGGCTAATTCTATGGTGTGTCCAGCAGAAACGCCATGATGGCCTCCAGCACATCGCCCCACGGCGGGAAATCCCCGACACGTGCCCCATAATAAGACTTCAATCGGGGCTGGTCGGCAATATTGGACCCCGGCGAAAACTGCTGTGCAGTGCGCAATGCGGTGCCTGTGTCACTACGGTCGATATTCACACCCCGCGCGCCCAGTACCACCTAGCCCCCCAGTGACCGGAGGGTGCGTCCCCACGGCCTATGGTCTGCGACGCTAGGCTTTCCGTGAGCCACAAGAACCCCCTAGTATGGAAATAGATGAGCTGACGGGTACAGTACTTGTAGCCATCCTTTGTGCGGGGACTATAGTAACGGCGACGGCAGACAATAAATACCATGTCCATCATGACAGGGTGCGGTATGACCCCATGATGTTCGCTTCTATGGTCGGCGACACAAATTTGGAGCATAATGCCGAGGCTCAAAAGTGGGCCGTGCCGGGCCCGCCTTTTTGTGCGTACACATAAGAGACCGACGAATGTCCTGACCCACCTATCTCTATATTAGCTGTTATATGCAAGAGACAATTGAGCTAGCCTGGATGAGATATGCGCTCGTAGATGGAAAAAAAGTTGAAGCCCAGCCAAAAGCCAAAGGCATTTGTCCACACTGCCAGACCGAAATGTTGGCAAAGTGTGGGCGAGTAAAAGTTTGGCATTGGGCGCACAAAGGTAATCCTCCTTGTGACCCCTGGTGGGAGTCGGAAACAGAATGGCATCGGCAATGGAAAGATGAGTTTCCGAAAGAATGGCAGGAAGTCTCGCATGTTGATCCTACTACCAAAGAACAGCATATTGCTGATGTGAAAACTCCATTTGGACTGGTGATTGAGTTCCAGCACTCGATAATCACACCAGAAGAACGAATATCCAGAGAAGACTTCTACAAACAAATGGTTTGGGTGGTAGATGGAACCCGGGGCGATCTGGATGAGAGCTACTTCAATATGGGCCTAAGTGGTCCGCTGCAAAAGAGTCCGCTCGCTTACCAAGTGACCTGGTGGGGGCATGGAAGACTACTAACTAACTGGGTCGAATCAAAGGTTAAGGTTTATCTAGATTTCGGTAAAGATGTGCTTTGGAGACTACTTTTCTTTGATCCCAAAAAGAAAGTCGGGGCTGTGGGGCCACTTCCTAAGAAGGTATTCATCGAAGATTGCATGAACGGTATCGAGATAAGCGTTGCTGAGATCCCAAATGAAGAAAAAAGCGATAAAGAATCACATAACAAATAGCTCCAGAGGCAGCAAAAAAGCGGCGCTCATTCCTCGCTCTGCTAATAGCGAGCAGTAACAGGCTATGAGGCTCATAGGCTAGGATTCATAAACTCCTGCTTCAGTCGTGATTTACACGACTTCTTGCTTCGAATCTCGACTACTGCCTTCCTTATATCTTCATACAGGTCTTCGCTAACCAAGATTAGTCTGGTAGTTCCGTCACTAAAGCTTTTAACCTGTAGATGAGAGACTCCATCCACCTTATCGGTGCGCTGGGTAAAAGCAACGCCCTTCCCACATAACACCACATGGGCCATGCCAGAGCGCATGTGCGCATATAAATCATGTAGATCGGGCTTTCCGCCTATAAAACCCCTGTAAGCCTTAAACGCCTCCAGTTTACGGATGGCCGCTTTAAATCGTGCGCTACTAACCCCCTCCTTGTGAAAATCTTTTTTATCAAGAACGGCTCCCAATAGTTCTATAACAGAGCCCATAATCGAAAAGCCCAGATAATGAAGCTCACATTTATGGATCATCCGATCCAGGTCGTTCAGCACAACGGTGTCAAGAAACCCGTCAAGCGTTTTGCTTCTATCTATGGCGCTGCTCACACTTATTCTCCTTAGGAAGTCATGCGACATATAACTGTCTCGTAATATTTGGCGCGCCTAACCCCTCGAACGTATCGCCCACGACTCACTATCGCCATTTTTCAAAGTTCAGAAACGGCTCAAAAACACTCTTTGCGCCGCGGACCGCCTGGACGGCGAACCACTCCATTAATTCTAGACGCGCGTCGACATCATCAGGCTCTACAACATTGCCATTCTTCCGCGCCCGATCGTCTATGCTCCATAATTTTGTGTTTCTCGACGAAACTTCCTCCAAGTACTCCGAAACGGCCGGCCCGAACAGAAAACCCGCCTGCGGAATCAGGTTGCTAAAATCGGAAAGGAGCCCCTTCGGTTCCTCAGTCCGAGCGATATCGGACAAAAATCTCCACGTGCGTTCGAAAATAGCATACCGCTTATCAAACAAATCCATCTTGAGTTTCGCTTTTGCTGTCTCGTGCTGACGCCATGCAATGTAGGTCGCAATGAGTCCAATAATGAAGACCGGCAGACCTTTCAGTAACTCAAGCCCCCATGATACCTGTCCGCAGGATGGCGTTTGCATTAGTCCTCACCTCCCGCGGACGCGGATCCCTCGATTACCGACGCCGTACACTCACCCCTCCCGTTCCCCCGAATGTCCACAACTATATCAGGCGCCACTGGAGCAGTGAAAGACGCCGCCCATGTGTCGGACGTGATCTATCCAATGAGACGCAGGAAGCCAATAAGGGACTACTAATTAATGATGATTGGATTACAAACGCTGGACTAGCGCATGTTTTGAGTCTTTAATGGAATAGAGACAAGGCCCTTCCCTGCCGAAACCGGAGAGCGCGGGCGGCTGGCACGTCCGCAGGGCGGACGAAGCCGCTCTTTCGCGCCTGCCAACCCCCGCCATAGCGCGGTACCAGTAGCGACGGCTCAGCCGACACGCCGCCCCGCCAGCCAGCACCCAACTCCCACAAACAGCGCAAGCGCCAGTACCGGCAAGAGTACCGGCCAGATAACAGCCAGGATTGCCAGTTCTCCGAAAGTCCCCACGAGCGCCACAATCCCGCGCTCTTGCGGATCTTCGGCGGCCAGCCACTCGTGAACGTAGTAGTAGGCCAAGCCGGCCGGTATCGCGGCCTTGATGGCGTAGTAGCCTCCAGCCAGCGGAATGGGTGCTAATACCAGCACGGCGAGCCCGATGAGGATTGCGGCGTCGCGCGCCTCGCGGGTAAACGGCCACGTCCAGAGCGCTTCGGGGTCGCGTCGGACCGCGGGGTGACGGAAGGCGAGGAGCCAGACCGTAGCGATAACGTCGCAAACGATCAGGTCGATCTGCCAGAGTTTATAAAATAGGAACATAAAAGATATCTCCATGGGCCCGGCCATGTGGCGGGCTTCTGGAGATATCGGCGGGCGGGGAAATTGGCGGACTTGATCGCTTCGACGAAAAACGTCTAAGCCTTTGCGATCAGCGGCTTGCGCGCGGGCATGCTATGGCACTGCTATACGCGCCGCCCGATCTCTTTCAACAGCGCCCGAGTGATCGCGCCCGTGGAGCGGTTGCGCTGGCCGTCCCGGACGGCCTGGCGGTCTTTGGCGAACGCGTGGCGCAGCTGCTCTATAAGGCCAGAATCCGAAAGCGCCTTTTCGTCGCCACATCCCCACACGATCTCGCGATCGCGGGCGCGCTTTTCGCGCATGCGCTCGGCGCCGGCCATGGGTCCGGTTTTTCGGGTTGGTTTGCGTGGCATAAGCGCACCTCTTTAATGTCGCTGCTACGATGTTATACCGTCACAGTGACGGCATACAAGGGCGCATCCTTGCGCCCTGCCGTTGTCTTAGGCGGCCGCCTCCTGCTCCTGGCCGGCAATCAGTCCCTTGATGAATCCGTGCGCCTTGCTGGCTGCGGCTGCGGCGGTCGTGATGGCCTTCTTGTCGTCTTTCAATATCTTGATCCAGTTCGACAAGTAATCGGCATGGTCTGGTAGGGTTGCGCCCAAAATCCCCAAGTCGGCGTTCAAAAAAGCGCTTCCCATCTCGGCGATCAGCTCCTCGAACGCGTAGGCCTCGGTGCCAAAGCGACCGCTAAAGTCACGATCTAAGCGGCTCTTGTGGCCGGTGCTGTGGGTCTTATGCCGATATCGGCATAATTGTCATAATGCCGTAACTGGGATTATGCCGCATGGCCTCCGCTGAAGGCTTGTTTGCCGGGCTTTAGCCATGTGGCACTTCGGCATAATCAGAGCCCTTCGAGGAACGCGAGGAGCTGGTCGTCGGGCTGGAACCGGCCCGTTGGCGTGGCCGGAGCAGCGACACGAGCAAGGGCCTTTTCCTTCATCCGCATGTCGGCATGGATGTAGATCTGGGTGGTCGCGATCGACTCGTGTCCAAGCCAGAGGGCAATCACCGCTTGATCAACGCCATGATGAAGCAGGTCCATCGCGGTACTGTGGCGAAGCGTATGGGGTGTGACCCGCTTCGCAGCGAGGCTCGGGCAAGCGCGCGATGCCGTCAGGCAGTGCTTGCGGACCAGATGTTCGAGCGCATCGCGGCTCAGCCGCTCTCCCCGGATCGATGGGAACAACGGCCTGCTGTCGCCCGAACGCTCACCGATCCATGCCGCAAGCAGTTTGGCTGTGTCGCGACGGAGCGGCGTGCAGCGCTCTTTTCGGCCCTTACCCATGCAGCGGATATACGCACCGCTGCCAAGTACCATATCGCTGCACTGCAAGTTCACCAACTCAGAGGCCCGCAGTCCTGTCTGGATCGCGAGCAGGAGCAGCGCATGGTCGCGCCGTCCGGCCCATGTCGTGCGATCCGGTGCCGCCAGCAACGCCGCGATCTCTTCAGCGTCGAGGAACGTCACCGCGCGCTTTATATAGCGCTTGTTGGGCATCGCCAGGATGCGCTGGCAGTGAAGCAACCGGGTGGGGTCGGTCATTGCGACGTAGCGGAAGAACGAGCGGATCGCGGCGAGCCGCGTGTTGCGGCTGCGCGCGCTGTTGCCGCGCGCGCTCTCGACATGGGCCAGGAAATCGGCGACCAGATCGACGTCGATGTCTTCGACCGTGATCATGACCGGCGGTTTGCCGTGTCGAGCGCTCGCGAACCGCAAGAGCAGGCGGAATGTGTCGCGATAGCCTGCGACCGTATGGCGGCTGGCCTCCATCTGGGTGCACAGCCGGTCGGTGAAGAAGCGCTGGATTAGTGCGGGTAAGGTGGCGGCGATCATTGGCCCACCTCCCTGCCATTGGATGTGGCCCGCGCCATGGCCAGATCGAGCAGCTCGGGCACCGCCTCCAGATACCAGAACGTATTGTCAGGGTCGCTATGGCCCAGATAGGTCGTCAGCCGGATCATCTCGTGCGCTGGGTCTTTGCCGGTCTGGTACCAATTGATCATCGTCCGCACGGCGAACGTATGGCGAAGATCGTGGATGCGCGGCCCCCGGCCATGCCGGCAATAATGTTGATGCGCGCGCAAGCCGATCTGCTGGCAGGCACGCGCAAAATTGTAGCGCGCGCTGCAATCGGTCAGTCTTGTTCCGTTGCAGGTCACGAAGAACGCGTGCCCGGTGCTCCCCAGCAGCCGGTCGCGTTCGGCGGCGTAGTCGACGAGCTGCGCCACGACCGTAGGGTCCAGTGGGAGCAGTCGTTCCTTACCGAGCTTCCCACGCCGCACGCGCAGCACGCCGTTCTCGACATCGAGATCACCGCGGTCGAGCGCAAGCGCCTCGCTGATCCTGAGGCCGGTGACTGCGATGAGCCCGAACAGGGTCGAGCAGGTCAACCCGCGCAGGCCGTAGATCGACGGCAGCGCCTTGGCCGCCCCGAGGATCGATGCGATCTCGACCTCGTTGTAGATGTGTGGGCGCGGTCGTCCATAACGGCCGGGCAGTAGCCCGCGCGGCAGCACTTCGTTGGCTGGGTCGATGCCGCTCAGCCACTGCGCGAACAGCCGCACCTTGCTGAGTCGGGCCGATCGCGTCCATGTGCCCGCATGGGGCAGGCTCGCGTCCCAGCGCAGGAACAACGCCGTGTCGATGTGCGGAGCCCCTTCCTGATCGGCGAACCGGGCAAAGCGGCGGAGCACCCGCTCGTCAGTGCGAAGGTCATAGCCAAGGCTGCGTCTGACGCTCAGATAGTAGTCGAGCTGGGAGGTGAAGCTCATAGCGCACCTCCCTTCACAGGCCAGGGCTGCGCGATTGACCGCAGCCCGTCGATATCGAGCCGCGCGTATATCATCGTTGATGATCGCGCCCGGTGTCGTAACACATCGCCCACCTCGTCGAGCGACGCGCCCGCGTTTACCAGCTGGGTCGCAAGGCTATGACGCAGGATGTGCGATCCCACATAGGGCGTCACCGGCTTCTGACCGGTGGCCTTCAAGGCATCCTTGAGGATGGCGTTGACGATCTGCCCATCCTTGAACGGTCGATGCGGCGCACGATGGGTGACGAACATCGTGCGGCAGGTCGCCGGTCCTCGTTCCTCACGAAGATAGCGGCTCAGCGCGTCGCCAACCTCCACCGTGATCGGCAGCCGGTCGTGCAGCTTGCCTTTGCCGCGCACCAGCAACTCACCCGCACGCCAGTCTATGTCGTCGATCTGGATCGCGATGACCTCGACAGCACGCAGTCCGAGCCGCGCCATGAGCAGCAGCATCGCATAGTCCCGCGCCCCGTGCCGAGGATTGTCGCGGACAAACGCGAGCACGGCGTCGACGCCAGCGGGAAGCAGGTGGCGCGGCAGTCGCACGCCCCAGCGCTTCGCCATCCTCGGCACGCCCAGCGCCAGATTGGTCGCCGTCGCGCCGCGTCCGAACAGATACTGAAGGAAGATGCGAACATGCGTCGTAACCGTCTTGTTGCGACGTGCGCCCGCTA
>JAJYPQ010000389.1 GCA_021795255.1 Pseudomonadota bacterium | reverse complement strand
CTGCCGCGAAGAAGGCCGCACCGAAGAAGTCCTCTGCCAAGAAAAAGGCGTCCATGAAGAAGGTGGCACCGAAGAAGAAGGCCGCGGCCAAGGCGTCCGTCAAGAAATCGGCCGTCAAAAAGAAGGGCGCGAAAGGTCGCCGCTAGTTCATAAGTCAGCGAAAAAGACGGGCCCCTCGGGGCCCGTTTCTCTGGAAGGGTGGCACGAGTTTGTACCCATACCACCCTTTTCCTTGCCGCTAAACCGGGCTAACCTCCGCTTATGAGTCTTATCATCAACCGCGCGCCCTTTCCGGGCACAAGACTGCGTCGCATGCGCCGAGACCGCTTCTCTCGCGACTTGGTACGTGAGCACTCACTATCTGCAAATAATCTTATAATGCCTGTCTTTCTTATCGAGGGACAGAAACACAGCGAAGCGATCCCGTCGATGCCGGGGATAGAGCGGATGACCATAGATCGGCTCATCTTGGCCGCCGCCGGATGGGCGCAAGACGGCATCGGGACCATCGCGATCTTCCCTGTAGTTCCGAAGGAAAAGAAGTCCTTGGAGGCGGAAGAGGCCTTTAATCCCGAGGGGCTCGCGCAGCGCGCGGTCCGGGCCGTTAAATCGGCGCTACCCGAGCTCGGCCTTATCACAGACGTGGCCCTTGATCCGTTTACTGTGCATGGACAAGACGGCCTCGTGGACGCGAAAGGCTACGTCATAAACGACGAAACGACGGCGGTTCTCGTCCGCCAAGCCTTGAGCCACGCCGAGGCCGGGGCCGACATTGTCGCGCCCTCGGACATGATGGACGGCCGTATCCAAGCGATCCGCTCGGCCCTGGAGACCCATGACTTCCGCCACACCCGCATCCTCGCCTACGCCGCCAAGTACGCCTCGGCCTTTTATGGCCCGTTTCGGGATGCCGTCGGCTCTGCCACGGCACTTGGCTATGCGGACAAAAACACCTACCAAATGGACCCGGCCAATAGTGATGAGGCCTTGCACGAGGTCGCCATGGACTTGGCCGAAGGGGCCGATATGGTGATGGTAAAGCCCGGTCTGCCCTATCTCGACGTGATCTGCCGTATCAAAGAGACCTTTCGGGTCCCGACGCTTGCCTATCATGTGAGTGGTGAGTATGCGATGCTGAAGGCGGCCGCCCAAAACGGCTGGCTCGATGAGCGCAAAGCAGTATTCGAGTCCCTTACCGCACTTCGGCGCGCCGGCGCAGACGGCATCCTCACTTACTACGCCGCCGCGTGTGCCCGGTGGTTGCGAGAATAGACGAGACTAGACCGAACGCCCCAGGATCTCGGTTTCGATCTGCTCGAGGCTCGTATGCCGCACGTCCTTACCCTTTACAAGATAAATGACGTACTCACAGATATTGCGGGCGTGGTCCCCGATCCGTTCCAAGGCGCGCATGGCCCATATGACGTTAAGGACCCGGGAGATGGTTCTCGGGTCCTCCATCATAAAAGTGATCATCTGGCGCATGAGGCCATCGTATTCCTTATCGACCTGGCGGTCTTCGCGCGCCACCCGTATGGCGGCCTCCATGTCGAGCCTGGCGAAGGCATCCAGCGCATCGTGCACCATTTGGCGCACATGATTGCCAAGAGAGTGGACCTCCACATAGCCGTCCTTCGGACGTTCTTCGGCCGCCAAACGCACCGCCATGCGGCCGATCTTCTCGGCCTCGTCGCCGATACGCTCTAAGTCGGTTATGGTCTTGATCACCGCCATGACAAGACGCAAATCGCTGGCCGTGGGCTGGCGGCGCGCGATGATCTGATTGCACTCCTCGTCTATGGTGACATCCATCTTGTTGACTTTATAGTCATTTTTTATCACTTCGTCGCCCAACACCGCATCACCCTTTACCAGCGCGGCCATAGCATCGATGATCTGTTGCTCTACGAGCCCGCCCATATGCAAGACGCGAGTACGAATGTCCTCAAGCTCCGCGTTATAGCGGCGCGAAATATGCGGATTCACGTGTGACTCCATGATGTCTCCTGGCCTCTCAGCCGTAGCGTCCCGTAATGTAATCTTCTGTCTGTTTCGTCGCCGGGTTGGTAAAAATCGTGTTCGTGCTACCGAACTCTACGATGCGTCCAAGGTACATAAAGGCAGTATAGTCAGAAACGCGGGCTGCTTGCTGCATATTGTGGGTCACGATCGCGATCGTGTAGTTCTGTTTGAGCTCATAAATGAGCTCCTCGATCTTGAGGGTCGATATGGGATCCAAGGCCGAGGCCGGCTCGTCCAAAAGCAATACTTCGGGCTTCAAAGCGACCGCGCGAGCCATACAGAGGCGCTGCTGCTGGCCCCCCGACAGGCTCATGCCGCTTTGGCCGAGCTTCCCGCTCACCTCGTCCCAGAGAGCCACTTGGCGCAAAGCCTCCTCCACGCGATCGTCTAGCTCGGCCTTAGGCATGCGCTCATAGAGCCGGATTCCAAAGGCCACGTTCTCGTAGATCGACATGGGGAAGGGGGTCGGTTTCTGGAAAACCATACCGATCCGAGACCGCAGGCGGTACAGATCCTCCCCCGGCAAAAGCACGTTGCGATCATCGAGCCAGATCTCGCCGGTCGCCCTCTGGTCGGGGTACAGCTCGTACATGCGATTAAACGTACGCAATAAGGTCGACTTTCCGCACCCCGAGGGGCCGATAAAGGCCGTGACTAGATTGGTGGCAATGTCGAGATTGATGTCATGCAGAGCAGCCTCCTTGCCGTAATAAAAACGCAAGTTCCGTACCGTAATCTTGCTATCGTTACTGTTCTGCGCCGATTCCATTATCAGGACCCCTGCGATCTCCTTGGGAAATAGAAGGGGTTCTCGTTCATTCAGATAGGCCCCCCGCGATTATGCCACAGCTCCCCTGAAGAGGGAGACTTCTTGGTCCACCGAAGCCCCCGGCCGGGGGCTTGCGCGAGGCCCTCACGAGACCACAGACGGCCGCAAAGCGCGGCCGCCGGGACAGCCCTTAGAAGTCGTACTCGACCATCAGGCGGTTATAGACAAACCGGTTAACAAGCGGAATGTTGTGGGCGATACCGACCCTATCGCGTACCGAAAGCCCCTTCAGAGCGCCCTTGAGGAAATAGGTCAGATCGAAATCGACCTCGTTCGTCCTGGCTGAGGAATAACTGGGGGTCAGGGTATTAAAGTAGTCGGCGTAGCTTGCGATGACACGCAGCTGGTGCTGCAAAAAGAACGCCGTAGCCGCTATCTTGACCGCATGCCCACTGGTCTTGCGATCGACCATGCCTTGGATCATGGAGGTCGTATACAAGGGGTCAGTCGCATAGCCTGTGGTATAAGGCGAAACGACGTCCCCGTTTCCGAACGCGCCGGGGTGGGCAGGCAAATCGTTGTAAGCAAGACTGAGCTCGTCGCTCCGATGCTTCACCCCAACGATCGCGCCGTAGACCGTGGCGTTCACCGGACCTAGATACTGCGCGCCCGAGCCGGTCTCGCGAACGAACTGCCCGCCAACGAACGGCCTTAAGGCGCCTCCGCCCGGAAAGGTGTAAGCGCCTTGGGCGTCCGCCATCTTGGCGAGATCATAGAACTCGTAGCCCCAGCCCGCGACCTTCAAGCCTTGCGCATGATAGGCAAGACCGAGCGCCGCAGCACCGGGTTCCGTCCTCCCCGCCATCCCCGGGGTAGGGGTCCCGCCGATATTGAAGGTCCCGGTCGAGTTATAGAGATCCGTAGACGAGAAATGGTCGGAGGTGCGGCTTTTAAAGCGCGTGAGGCGCAAGGCCGTGATCGTAAGCCCGGCGATCGGCTTCACCGCGGCAAAGAGGCCTTGATAAGTGGCCGGGATCATGCGCGAATCGGAGGCATTGATCCAGGGGGTAGACAACAGTTGGTCGCCCGCCCGCACAAGGACGCGGCGGTTTTGGTATTGAAGGAAGGCTTGGCCGAAGGTATTTATGCCGTCATACCCAGCCAGAGTCCCATCGACAAGCGCGGGGTTGCTGTTGTTCAGCCCCAGGGAGTGCGCGGTATAGAAGGTCGCGCCCGCCGCAAACCCGTCTACGGATCCGCTTAGCACATTAAGGCCGCCGCCCAAGGAAAAGGCCGATTGTCCCGCGACCGGCCCGCTGTAGTGTCGGGTGAAGTCATAGGCCCGCAAATCACCGTTGACTTTCATCCCACTAAAAAACCCTTGCCCCGCTTGGGCTGATACGGCGGCCGAGGCCAATAAGAGTCCGGCGAAAGGGACCCAGCGCGTTATTCTCATAAACCCTCCACTTATCGATTTATCGATATGGCCATTGTGACGGAGGGAGGGGGCCTGGGCCTCCCTCCGCTCATTGCCCAGGCATGCTAGGGTCGTTTTGTGACAGTCTGATGACAAAAGTGACGATCTGATGACAAAAATGACGGCCCGATGACAAGCGGGGTTCTCCCCGGCCTAAAGGTCGGGGCTTCCCACCTCCTAGGCGGCAACTATCCCCACAGGATAGGGATTGCTGCGGCCTCCATGGGCAGAGACCGACTGTCCTGCGGCCTTTGACTGCAAAATGCCTCGGTTACGGATTTGGTTGCGGATAATGATCGCGGCGGTGGTCGCGGTC
>JAJYPQ010000388.1 GCA_021795255.1 Pseudomonadota bacterium | reverse complement strand
TAGACACGATGGGGGATGATGTATGAGCGAAGACAGCAGGGCGGTTCGGCCGAAGACAAAGGGGCGCAAACCACAGGCGGCCTCTTCGGCGCCCCAGGGACGCGGCGCTGTGCCGCGGGAGGCTACAGGAAAGCAGAAAGGGCGTATCGTCCATTCCCAGGCGCGATCCCGGCAAACGGGTCGCTCGGTGCACCGCGAGCAGAAAGAGGCCGAAGCGGTGCTGATGCGCTCGCGCTTCGTGGGCTGTCTTTTGGGGGGTGCCGTGGGGGATGCTCTGGGGGCGCCAGTGGAATTTATGAAACGAACGGAGATTCTGGAGCGCTTCGGAGCCAAAGGTATTACCGCCTACGCACCGGCGTATGGTCGAATCGGTGCGATTACCGATGATACCCAGATGACGCTTTTTACCGCCGAAGGCTTGATCCGCACATGGGTGCGCCTTTGCACTAAAGGGATCGCCAGTGTCGAGGGGATGACGGCTTACGCCTATGTTCGGTGGTACAAGACCCAAGGCCTGCGACCTCATCCCCATTACGGTGATCGCGAGGAAGCCGGTTGGCTCTTCCAGCAAGAGGCGTTGCACGCGCGACGCGGCCCAGGGGAGACCTGTCTTTCGGCGATTCGTCACATGACGGTTATGGGTGACCCCGCCCAAAACGACAGCAAGGGGTGCGGGGGTGTGATGCGTATTGCCCCTGTGGGGCTTGTTATGGGACAGGGTGGGAGTTCGCCTTCCGATACTTTCGCCTTGGGAGCGAAGCTCGCAGCCCTTACTCACGGTCATCCCACCGGATCGCTTGCCGCCGGGGCACTGGCGGTTATTATTGCGGAGATTGTGCGCGACAAGACCTTACCCGAGGCCCTCGTCATCGCCCGGGCTTGCCTGCGAAAACACGTCCACCACGAGGAGACAGAACAGGCGTTAGCGCAGGCGCAAAGGCTGGCCGCCTCTCCTATAGAGTCTCATGTAGCCATTGCCCAATTGGGTCAAGGCTGGGTGGCCGAAGAGGCCCTGGCTATTGCCGTCTACTGCGCACTCACGGCCCCCACCTTTATCGATGGTGTGATTCATGCGGTCAATCATGATGGCGATTCCGACTCGACAGGGGCTATGACCGGCCATATTTTGGGTGCGCTCCATGGCCAGGCGGTGGTACCAGAGTCGTTCCTGGCGCCGCTTGAACTTCGTGATGTGATCACCGAGATCGCCTCGGATCTTTGTGTCTTCCGGGAATGGGACATCGGGGAGTGCGAGGATGTCGGCGGGCGATCGAACCGCGCCTTAAGCGAGACAGTCTGGCAGAAGTATCCAGGGTTCTAAGCTATCGATCGATGCGCTATCAGGGGAGCTACTCGTCATGGCAGAAAAGCAATGGTCGGAAGCGTTACAGCAGAACACACAGGAGAGGCTCGAAAGCGGTAACTTCATCGCCCATCCGGTCACAAACGCGGTGTTCGCCGCTCGGTGACAAGCGGGTCATTCATCCAGTTGCGCGAAAGATCGACTGACCCAAAGGTCATTGCGGCTTGTCTGACGCGGCGGGCGAATCATCGTCCACCAAAGCTTCCATCAATGCACGTTCGGCTTGCGCGCTCATCACGCATTCGAGCCGCCATTGCGCACGGGTCATGCCCGTGAAGAGGAGCCGGCGTACATGGTCATCGAGTTCGGCGAAATCAAGTTCCGACAGGACGACCACCGGAGCGGCTTGGCCCTTGAAGCGGGCAATGGTATCTACAAGCAATGGGCCCTCGGTCCAGAGGGCCTGGCCCATCGCATCGAAGTCGCCGGTGAAGCGTTTGAGTGTCAGACCCGCAAGCGTTGCGCACGAGAGGAGCGCCGAGGATTGCCGTCCCTTGGCGCTCAAAAGTACGATGTGATCGGGGGTTACGCCCTCGGCAAGAATCTGCCCGACGATGTGTTCGGTGGCGCGTATGCCATTGGCATCATCTTCGGGCCACACATGAAAACCCGGCCATGCACCGTCGAGCGGGGCGCGCGGCACGATAGGCGCAGAGGCCAGGCCCAGCGCATTGATGCACTGCACGATGTGTCGCGGGCTGCGAAAATTGTCTTTGCAGCGCAGCGTGACGGCGTCTTGCCAATCGATTCTGGCGGTGGAGCGCATTTGCTGGTCATGGTCCCCCAGTAGATAAATCCGTCCGCCCAAGGCAAGCCGGCCGCGCAGACCCTCGACCCATGCTGCGTCGAAGTCTTGAGCCTCATCGATGAGGAGAAGATCCCATGCCCGCGCGTGCGGTGATTGGCCGTACAAAACGGCCGCGCGCGCAAAGAGCGTGCCGTCCGTGAAATCGATGTCCTTCTCCTGGTTTTTCAGGTCATTCACCGCAAGTTCGTGGAATGTCGCGTAGGCCGCCGTGGGCGGCCCCATGCGGCGCATTTGATCAGCAAGCGCCCGGTTGTAGCAGACATATTGGGCGCGCTCTCCTTGGGTGGTGGCCTGCTCCAGCAGGCGCAGCGCCAGTTGCGTTTTGCCCGAGCCCGCCGTGGCCTCGATTCGGAAGACCCCGCCGGGATGCGTGATGCGTGGCACCCACGTGGCCAGGCCTTCGGACAGGCGTGTCACGGCGTGCCGCACCCAGTGGATGCGCGCGCCGGGGTCGGTGCATAGATCAAACACATCGTCGAGAAAAAGGAACAGGCGCTCGACCGTGGGGGCGTGTGGGGCGGTTGCGGGAACGGCCGCGAGGATCCGGTCGGCAAGATGGGGCATGTCGCCGGCATCGACGATGCGTTCGCGCGGGTAGCCGATGGTGCCGGCGGGCACGGCCTGATCGGGGAGAACCAACAGGTGGGCCATGTGGACGTGCAGGTCGTTTGCGCGCAGCCGCTGACGCAAGGCGGCGTGCTGAATCCGCGTCTGCCGGCTGACATCCTTGACGTGATCACCGTAGCGCTTGCGTGCCCCGTCGTCTGTAAACTCGACGGCCCCGGCTTTGATCTCGAGGACCACGAGGCTACCGTTTGGCGCAAGCACGATGGCGTCGAATTCCCCGAACCACTGGACGCCATTGTGGACCGATGACCAGGCAACGCCATGAAATACCGTGATGTCGGCGGGAAGCTTCGCCTCCAATTGCCGCAGAACGTCGAATTCGCGCTGCTCGCCCAGCCGTTGTGCGTAGAGGCCCTCCAGGGAGGGGCGCAGGGTCGCCATGTCGTTTCTCCGAAAGAGAGACATTGTAGCCAAAGATCGTCGCTCAGGCCTGTCTGCTTAGGAGCCGGGCCTGCTGGGTGGAAGGCTCGCCTGTCCCTATGGCGGCACACCCAAAACACAAGCGCATCCGGTGGAGTGGGTTGCGACATGGTCGGTCGCATGGCGCGCGTTGGGCGCATCGAGATTCGGAGTGAGGGGGATCCATGACGTGCGAAGTGGCGGTCATGAACAAGCGGGGTATTGCGCTTGCGGCGGATAGCGCGGTGACGTGGACAGACGGCTACGGCAACCGGAACAAAGTCGATTACACGGCCAAGAAGCTTTTCTCTCTTTCCCGAAACTGCCGGCCGCCGTCATGACCTACGGCCCCACGGATATCATGGGCGCGTCCTGGGAGACGGCGGTAAAGATCTACGCGCAAAAGCTCAAGGGCAACGCTTTCATACTGTGGCCCAGTATGCGTAAAACTTTCTTGCGTTCATTGAGGGCGCCGACTGGCTTTTCCAGTAAAGACTCCGGCGCGCCGGCTGCAGGGTCTCATGGACAACTTCTGGAAGGGCGCCTACGTAGACACGTTAAAAAGCACGCTGGCGGGCGAGGAAAAGATGAGCCGCAAGGCAAAACTTAAAAGAGCGTGCGGCGATCATTAAAGAGGATCACGAGGGCTGAAAGCGTCATCCGGATCTTGCGTGTGTGGGTGTGGGCTATGACCTGCGCGTGCGGGAGGCCATTGCTGAGGCCCTAGACGAGGCCGAGCGGGATCTCATCGAGGGATTCTCCTTGACACCGGCCCTGCGAGAGGCGTTACGCAAGATCATGGAATTCGCCTCTCGGAAGCAGTGGTTTCATCCACGCGACCACGGTCACATGGTCATCGCCGGCATGGAAGAGGCCAAGCCCTTCCCTGTCTTGCTGGAGTACGACATCGGTACGCCGGCTGCGGGGAAACTGCGCTACCGAAAAGCCGATGAGGCGCGGGTCGGTGAGGAGTCGCACAACACGGTTGCGCCTTTTGCGCAAAGGGACATCATGAATTCCGTGATCCAGGACATTCATCCGCGCGTCTACGATCCGTTTGTGACGGCGGCGGCTCGCGTGTCGCCGGAGGAATTTGACGACGAACCTGATCCCGGCGACGTCCAGGAAAGGGAGGAGGCATTTTCCAGATAGGCGCGCAAGGAAGTCCTGCGGCCGTCCGCAGATTGGCTTCTTTGGCCCTCACGATGCCATCGCGCGGGGCCACTGGCTACCTCGATACCCGGAGGTCTTGACTGACCCCTCCAAGCCCTTGGCCAAAAGACCCTTATCCTTTATCCTCACCTAAGCCCATCATAATATGGCATTAAAATGCCTGAATGCGGGACATCACGATGCGTACGACATTGACAATTGATGAGCAAGTCGCGAT
>JAJYPQ010000387.1 GCA_021795255.1 Pseudomonadota bacterium | reverse complement strand
CCGCAAGAGTTCTCCCACCTTTGGCAAATGGGCGGGGTTCAATCTTTCGGCGCAAAACAAGAGGATCGCATGGATCCCGCCCGGGTTCGCGCATGGGTTTATCGTAAACTCAGATATGGCCACGTTCCTTTACAAAACAACAGATTACTGGGCCAAGGAGCATGAGCGATGTATCGTATGGGATGATCCGGATCTCGCAATTTTGTGGCCAATTAAGCAACCCCCTGTCGTATCCGACAAGGATATGGAAGGGAACCCATTTCGTGACGCGGCAGTCTTTGGGTAAGCCGAGCGTTTCTTCAGGCAAAGCTTCCCCGTACGCGTTGTGCATAGTAAACGCGCCATGAAACCCACCCTCCTCATGGTGCTCTCGGCCCTGTAGTCTGTGTTCGATATAACCGCGACGGTGGGGGGTGGGGTGGACTAAACGATTCTCATATGTGGGGTCGGGCGGTCAGTTGCCGGATCGACGCGGCGCCGGGTCGGAGGCGAGGTTCATGGGCAGCAAGACCTTGAAGTCTTCGGCGGTGCGGGCCTTGGGGGGGATCGGTGAAGATCTGGCGCAAGTAATGATAGACATCTAAGGCCGCAGGGCTTGACGGTTTATGCAGTGCGCTGAACTATACCGGACGGCGTTCGTGGCACTCCGCTATTTGCGCACGATTACAGCGCGGCAAGGGCATAGCGATCGGGCTCCGTTTGGCATCCGATCCCACGGTCGTGCTCCAGCGATGGCATGGGCATCCGCTCAAAGGCCAAAAGCGGCTGTTTCTTGGCCTATACCGCGCGCCAGGGCTGGCTGTCGTGAATGATGGGCTCGGCCCGCCCTACAAGTGGGACGGACGAAGTGCCTGTCGTCCCGCTGCGCGCAGCGCTTGGCGCCATCCGGTCTTTGCGGTAATCTTGCGAGCATCACTACCATAAAATGCGGGTTTTAGGGCACAATGACGAAAAACTCGGGGAGGGGCACAAATGCCGCCCCAGAAGACTGGGAGCTAGACGTTATCGTTCCTGTCTATACCGGCTATAAGGAAACGCGGGCGTGCCTGGAAAGCCTCTGGACTACCCCGCAAAAAACGCAGTTCCGGCTAGTCGTCATTAACGACACAAGCCCAGATCCTAACCTAGCGCATTGGCTGCGCGACGCCGCAAAGCATCACCCCATGCTGCTGCTCGAAAACGAACGCAACATGGGTTTTGCAGCCACCGTAAATCGAGGAATGGCGTTATCCCGCACGGCCGACGTGGTTCTTTTAAATAGCGACACGGAAGTCGCTGGGAATTGGCTAGACCGTATGCGTCTGGCAGCATACGCGGACGCGAGGACGGGAACCGTAACCCCCTTTTCCAATAATGCCACGATATGCAGCTACCCGCGCTTCTGCGAAGACAATACGCTCCCTGCCTCACACAACCTGACTGATCTCGATGCGCTGTTTGCGGAGGCCAATGTCGGCGCCACAGTAGAACTCCCGACCGCTGTTGGTTTTTGCATGTACATCCGTCGAGTCTGCCTAGACGATGTCGGGTTATTCGACCATATAACCTTCGCCGCAGGGTATGCCGAAGAAAACGACTTTTGTTTGCGGGCCTCGCGGCGTGGCTGGCGACATATGTTGGCCTGCGATACCTTTGTGTGGCACAAGGGGAACGTGAGCTTCGGTTCTGAGCACAATACCAAGAAGCGAGTCGCACATGAAGCCCTCATTCGCTCGCATAAAGCCTACGAGCTTGTTGTTCACCGTCACATAATCGCCGACCCGGCGCGACGCTATCGTAATCAGGTGGATATTCTGCGGCTTCAGCGAAGCCCGCTACCCCGAATACTTGTCATAAGTCACGCCCTTGGTGGCGGAACAGAGAAACATATTCGCGATTTGACGGCCTACCTCCACGGGCAGGCACATTTCTTGGTACTCCGGCCGGAGGCCGGTGACCAGGTGCGCGTAGACTGGTTGGACCCCGGCGAAGGCTTACAGCTGTGGTTTGCGCTGCCGGGTGATTATGATGCGTTACGGGCAATCCTCAGCGATCTCGGCGTTTCGCGTGCCCACATTCACCATATACTGGGAGTTCCCCATCAGGTTTTTGACATCCTGGCCGACATGGATCTCCCGTGGGATTTTACCGCGCACGACTATTATCCTTTGTGCCCGCAAATAACTTTGACGCGTCGCGACAACCGCTATTGCGGCGAACCCGACGAGAAAGGATGTAATGATTGTCTCCGCGATAACCCTGCTCCTGGCCGCGTTGATATTAGGACGTGGCGCAATAATCATCGCGCGCTGATAGAAAAGGCGCAACGAATATTTACCCCTAGCGCCGACACGGCCTGTCGATATGAAAAGCACTTCCCGTCCGGCCACTATATAGTCGCAGCCCATACGGACATGGAATCTTTTGTTGCGCCTCCCGCCCGCCCGCCGCTGTCGGCCAATAACCGCCCTCTATGTGTTGCGGTTTTAGGCGCGCTTAGCCCTGTAAAGGGCGTAGATCTCTTGGAGGCGGCTGCCAACGACGCCCATATCCGGAAGCTGCCACTTCACTTTCGGCTCATTGGCTATGCGTATCGGCACCTTAAAGATATAGAAACGCTGAGCGTTACGGGCCCATACTCGGACGCCGACCTTGAAGCGCTGCTTGGCGCATGGAAGCCCGATATCGTCTGGTTCCCCGCACAGTGGCCGGAGACGTATAGTTATACTTTGAGCGCCTGCTTAGCGATGGGCATGCCGGTCGCCGCCACAAATCTTGGCGCGATTGCAGAACGCTTGGCCGGCCGCCCCTATTCGTGGCTCCACCCCTGGGGCACGCCAGCGCAGAAATGGAATGACTTTTTCCTACAGATCGCCAAGGGATATGCGCCCGCTGACCTCAGTAATAGGGAGGCGGTAAAAAAAGCGCCAAACAGACCGGCGACGTTCACTTATATGAGTCAGTATATCGGTCCAGGGCATGTAGACGCGGGAAGACGGGGTCTAGGGCCGTATTCGCAAACCCGGTCCCCGAGCGACCAGTGGACTCACCATATTTATCAACGGCTGCACGGGCGACGTGCCCTATGGACGAGGGTGGGGCAAGAAGTCTTGCTGGTATTGGCGCGCTTACGATCTCATCCGGCTACAACGTGGATCGCGCGTAAGATTCCGATGCATATACAGCGACGCGTAAAAAAATGGCTCCTGAATGGGGGGGCTGGGAGATCTCAGGGCGGCGCATACAAGCTCTGATCCTGAATCCGGAACGGAGCCTTTCAAGATAATTGTCGCGTCAGTCGTTACGCGGCTTTTTGTTTCCGCGTTTCTTGCATTTCCCGTTCAGGGTTCAACCAGACAACATCCTCAAGCGTCCAATCCCTGATCTGACCCGACCAGCGCTCGGGGTGACGCGTCCGTGCCGCTTCGTATGTCGTACGATGCGCGAGGATCGCCTGCGCCTTCCCTTGGTGCCGCTGCTCCGGTATCACATAGCGGATGCCGCTATGCCGATGCTCGCCGTTGTACCAGTCCACGAACCCCTGTACCCAGTGACGCGCCGCTATGAGGCTTGCAAAGGGCTTGTTCGGCCACTTCGGGCAATATTTGGCGGTACGGAAGAGGGTTTCGGCGTAGGCATTGTCGTTGGACACGCGCGGACGGCTAAATGACGGCACCACACCCAAATTCTGCATCGTCGCCGGCATGGTCGCGCCCTTCATGGTGGAACCATTGTCCGCATGGAGACAGAGGGGGGGCGTCCCGCCGTGCCTTCTCTTAGGCAGGCCTTGGTGAGCAGCTCACCTGCGAGCGGGGCTTCCTCGGTTGCATGGACTTCGTTCGCGACGAGCTTGCGGCTGTAGACGTCCTTCACCATGTACCAGGAGTAGAACTGGCCCTTTATGACAGACGGCAGCCACGGGATGTCCTAGGACCAGAGCTCATTGGGTCCCGTCGCCTTGTGCGTGGTCGCCGTGCGGTTTTGGGGCCGTCTTGCCCGAGCCCCTTACGGCGGCAATGCTCCGAAAGCTCGGTCTCATTGAGACCGGCAGCTTCCAGGACGACGCGGAACTTCTCCGTGCTCGACCAGGCGCACTGTGTTTCCCATCTCCGGGCACGACGGCCCCCGCTTTTCTGGCTTGATTGCGCCAATTATACAGGGTGGCGGACGTAATCCCGGTTTCCTCTTTGAGTTCTGCCACTGATCTGTTCAAGGGTGGCATCATCTGCCTTAGCACCCATTCCCGACGTTCCCGTGAATACCGGCCCATGCAAACCGCCTATGACCGCCCGCTGTCTCCGTTTTGGAATCACCTGACACGACATCTATCCTGACACAGCGGGGAAACGAGAGTCAGTCATCAACGCGGCTCCTGATCCCTTAACCGAAAAACGCAAGAGTGCATGACTCAGGCGGCAACTACCTTGACACGCACCGTCGTTCTCTCACCTCGCCCCTTAGGTAACCGATTTACCGAGGCGACAGCTACTATGACATAACGGTTTGTGTATAGGGGTCAATTTAGGGTCGCCCTAGACCCTTAGACGGCCACAAACAGGGACAGAGCATTAATTATGTTGCCGATCTGTGCATCCCAAGCATAGGTCCCAAGAGAATGGGA
>JAJYPQ010000386.1 GCA_021795255.1 Pseudomonadota bacterium | reverse complement strand
CGCACGAGGTAGACGCCAAGGAGCGGCCCTTCAGCGACGCGGAGCCCGGCATCGCCGGCCTCGAAACGCTCCTGCCTCTGACCTTGCGTCTCGCGGAGTTAAGCGTACTCACCCTCAAGGACGCCGTGGCTGCGGTCACCTCCCGCCCGGCAACACTCCTTGGGCTCACGGCAGGCACGCTTGCCGCCGGTCGGGCCGCCGACATCTGCATTTACGATCCAGAGGCCGAGTGGACGCCGACTGCAGACTCGGTCCGGACCCGTGGCCGCAATAGCCCCTTCTACGGAACCCCGATGCGCGGCCAGGTCGTGGCGACGATCCAGAGTGGCCGCATCGCCTACGAGCGGCCCGATTCCCGATAGCCTGTGGGAAGAACCCCCATGGCGCCCCATTTCCGACGCTATGACCCGGGGGTGAGGGAGGCCTGGACCGACACTCCCATCGCGATGGTGGGCCGCATAAACGGGAACAGCCCATGCGATAAGGGCTGCGTTCAGTAGCCGCCCTGTCATCGCTGGCGCCGCGCCCGCAGTTGGATATGCTGTGACGTGCAATCAGCGTTCGAGACGGTCCGGTTGAAGCGCTGGAATTTCACCATACAGCTCTGGACGCTCAGACCGCCGTTGCCATCGCTCGAGACGTTCGTGACGAAGGGCCCGGCATAGGAGGCACAACCCTGTAGGGCCAGCGCCAAGCAACTCACGGTGAATAAACGCTTCATACCTCTTCCCTTTGCTTGTTATAGATCCCTAAGACATAGTCGAGGGCACCAGCAAGTCTAGGCGCTTCGCGGTTGGCGCAAAAAAGCCCCCGGGTGGGGGCTTGGTGGCAGGAACGTGATGGGCTCGGGGTGTCAAAAAGTTGCCAGCGCCAGATGAGGGCAAAAACTCAGTCCTCAATCAGTTCGGCTTGTCCGGTTGTTTGTGGAAAGCGTTTTTGAAACAATCTTTTGAATTGCGCGACATTATCGGATACGGCGACCAGGGTTTGGACTTCCTGCACCTGCCGCTTCAGCTTTTCTATCCCATACTTAAGTGTTAGATGCTGGTGAAATTTTGCGTCCCTAACCCCACTTGATTGCATGGGATTAATGCGGTCCAGCTCCTCCAAAACTGCGCCATTTTCCAGCGGAAAATAGACATACGTGCGCGTAAACTTCGCAAAATGCTGAGGGCGATTTTGGATTACTGCTCCCGACCTCGTTCGGGTCATCCTCTTGCTACCGTATAGCCTGTTTAGGTCATCGTAATAGGCGTCTGGAAAGTGCTTCTCCCATTCCTGCCTCTCCTTCTCGATGTACTGCTGAACCAAAAGCCGTAGCGCGTTGGGGTCGCGGATCTCTTGATATCCGGTCGCCTCATCAATGAGAGCGACCACGCCAACCTTTGCAAAAGCATTGAGTAGAACCTGTGCCTGAGCGGCAAAGGCACCTTGTGCCAGCGTGAGGTTCCCCGCCTCCTTAGCCTCGACAATCGCTCTAGCAATGTCGGCCAACACGGCCGCCTCATAGCCGTGCCCTAGATCCTGTGTTAATGGCTTAAATTTTATGGGATTTTCTATCTTTTCGCGCAATTGCGGGCTAATGTTGGATCCTATACCTTTGCGCGAGATTGTCTTCATGAAGGCATTGCCGCCGGCCGACTTTAATCCTAGCGCCTTCGCCATACCTCGTTTGTGAAATACGCGCCTGCCATCTTCCAGCACATAGCAGTCTAGTTTGAGGTCACCAAGAGCGATCTGGCCTTGATGCGTCGCTTTGATTAGGTCGTTCGAGGAACTACCTTGGGACATGACTGAGGAATGCCGGGCGTGGGCCGCCAGCCGGGCAATCTCTTTTTTCCTTGCGCTAGACAGCTTACCGGCCCGCGCGAGGCCGCCGGCGCGCCCAATCGCCTTTTCCTTTTCACTCATTGCAAGCATCTCCTTATTGGTTATGCTTGCATATAATCACGAATACGCCACTTTTGCAAGCATACATTCGTAGGTAATGTGGCATTTGTGCTTGCATCCACTCAACCCCAGCGTCCCTATCAGGTACAGATGGACATGACTTCTCTTCACCGCAAAGCGCAACGCGAAAACCTCAAGGCGTCCGCCAGTTGCGCCGAGCCCATCCGATCCTGAAAGGTGCCAGGGTCTGCCATTACCGCGGACAAGCGCAACCTGAGGGGTCGGTGAAGAGCCAGAAATAAAAGGCCGTCCGAACGAACAGAGGGGAAAGCTAGGAAGGCAAAGCTGGCGCCCGAGAATCCGCCCCCAAGTGACCAGGGGCTGGGAGCCTAAACGCGACCGAGTGACCTACGGTTGGATTTCGTATCGGCGCCCTTCCTGTTGAAGGATAACGATCCTACCCACAAAGGTCCGTTGGCTGAGCGTCGTGAAGATCCAGCTCTCCGCGTGGTCCTTCTGCACTGCCGCCGCGGGCACGGAATGGCTTATATCCTCGAATATGCGAACTGCGAAACGAGTCACTTGATTTCTCCTCCAAAGAAGCGGCCGACGTCGACACCCTCAGTTGCTAAACGCCATCTTCCTGCGATCCGAGGGAAATAGCCCTACTCCGCCTTTGCAATATTCAGCTTCAAAAGGGCTTCTCGGAATTTCGTGTTTTGCTGCTCCATGTTTCCAAGAATAACATCCTTGTTGGCATGAGCCTGTTGCAATATGAATGACGCCATTTCCAAAAGGGATGGCGTCAGAATCGCTAGGCGCGCAGCGGGCTCTCGCACCTCTACCTTCTTTTCGGGGTCCACTCCTAAAGAACGATAAAAAACGACCTTTGAGACAAGAGGGCCGATAATCAGCTGAAGAGCACCGTCAACGAAGATATCCACAGGATCGACACCTTCTACGATGTGATATGGCTGCCCTGTGCCCGTCTGGGCTTCTTTAGTTCCTTTGGTGGGTTTAGTGCTCAACTTTCGCCTCCGGCGGACTAGCCAGCGTAACCGAATAAAGATCGGCTCCCACGCCCACGCTCTCAGACCTGAATGGGTCCTGGGGCAGCGTCGATACTACCCACCCATGTGGGCTGGTTAAATGGAATATCTCTGTCGATATAAAATTTGTGGAAAAAATGGGCATTTTTGCGCGTAGGTCTGAAATTCCAGAAGCCTTCGCCAAGATAGTAGCGATGTACTGGTTAAAACTCGCCCCTTCTCTCTCGGCCGCTTCCGCCAGATCGCGGTGCAACCATCTGGGCGTACGCACGGTAAAACGACCACTGTATTCCCGTTCCGTCTTATACGGCGCCGGGACTTCCGTTCCTTGCTCTCTTAGGGCCCTCTGAAGATCGTCAATAATTGCCAGAGTAGCCTCGTACGCCGTCTTAGCGTCTTTCTCAAAGACCTCGACATCGGGCCATTCTTGAGCGCGACCGACAAAATAGCTCTCTCCGTCCACGTCTTCGAGCTTTATAAGAACAGAATATCGACTTGCCTCTGTCTCATTCACCGCGGTTTTCCTCATCTAGGAAAAAATCTTTGTACGTCTCGATAGTGCGCCGAAGCTTTTGGACATACACCGGTAGTATTTGGGAATCTGACCCGTGTGCGCCATCAAAATGCGACCCCTGGAATCCTTTTCCGCTCGCACTAAGTGCCGGGTGCGTCACTGTGTAGTGATTGCCTTTTGTTCCTCGTTCCACCATAAACCCCAGAGACAAAAGAATGGCCTTCAGGTCGCTCAGTCGCATCGAGTTCCTTTCTTCTCGCATGCGACGCACAGCTTCATCGTAGACCATTTTTTGAGAACGCACCATATACGGTGCTCCTTTCGTCTGGTTTTTCAAAATTTCTTACAGCATCACCATTGGCGTCCTTTATTGTTTCGCGCCCCTTCACTGCTGCCGCGGTTACCTCAAAAACACCTGCCGCTTCTCGACCACCACCGACGGCCACTTCAATTCCCCTCAGTTGCGGCAAGGTCAAATCCCTCCAGCTGACCGACAGGACGTCTGGGATTGTTGCTTGCGCTCAGCAGGCTTGGCAAGGCGATGCGCGACGACGGCCAGTTGTCTGAAATGGCGCTTGTCACGCGCCATGAGGACACACGACTGGGTCATCCGGATTCTAAGTCCCGATCCCGGGCTCGACAATGATCGCCTCCCCCTCCAGAAGCCGGGGCTCGGATCAGCGCGGACGAGTGGCGCGAACGTCTCTTGCGGGTGCGAGGCCCGGACTGGCGAAGCGGCCTCCGCCTGGGGATGGATAAGCCGCGCGATCAATCCCGTTCGGCCGTGGCGCCACGAGGCCGGAGTAGTGGGGTAAAACCGGCGCTTCCCGGATGATCGCGGACGCAAGGAAGATGTGGGGGGTTGCTGGGAACGCCTCAGGGCAGGCCGTGTGAGGCCTCGGCGAACCAAGCGACGAAGCGGGCCCGCGCATCGGCCTGCAAGACGAGCCATCGGGACAAGGCCTGCGCCCTGGCGGCGCGCCCAGACGCGTCGGCAAGCCATGCCGCGCAGATGCGCCCCAGGTCCGCCACCTCCTCGCAGGATATGACCACCTCGGCGTGGACCGCCGCCGCGAGCCTGGGGTCGGCGCGATAAGGGCCCACCAGGAGCGCGCCGCCACGGTACAGGATCTCGGCGGAGCCGTTG